>NZ_JBHWGD010000045.1:0-52461 GCF_042733235.1 Kitasatospora sp. NPDC059722 | reverse complement strand
GAATCGCGGGGCCGCGCGCCCCGGGGGGGGCGCGGGGGGGCGCCCGCCCCCCCCCCCCGCCCGCGCGCGGGGGCGGCGCCCCGCCCCCCCCCCCCCCCGCCCCCGTCACCGGGATTTCATCGCCCCTCCCTAGCGTGACCGTGTCCAGACAGAAGCACGGGAACGCAGGGGAGAGGACGGCCCGATGGCACGGAGGAGATCGACGATGCGGCTGCCGGTGGCGCTCATGGCCGCGGCGGCCCTGCTGGGCACGATGGCGGTCGCCAAGGCACCCGCCGGCACACCCGACGCCGCGCCGGGGCCGGACAGGCCGACGATCCGGTACACCGAGTACGGGATCCCGCACATCATCGCCTCGACCCTGGGCGGCCTGGGCGAGGGCTACGGGTACGCCGCGGCCAAGGACAACATCTGCACCCTGGCCGACACCTACCTGATGGTCAACGCCCAGCGCTCCCGCTACCTGGGCCCCGACGGCAGGACGAGCCCCGGCGAGAAGCAGAACACCACCACCAACCTCAACAGCGACCTGTACTTCCAGCGCATCAACGACAACCGGGTGGTGGAGCGGCTGATCGACCAGCCCGCCCCCAACGGGCCGGAGCCGGAGGTCAAGGATGCCATCCGCGGCTACGTGAAGGGGTACAACCGCTACCTCGCCGAGACCGGGGTGAACAACATCTCCGACCCGGCCTGCCGCGGCGCGGCCTGGGTGCGCCCGATCACCGAACTCGACGTCTACCGGCACGCGCACGCCGAGATCATCATGGGCGTCGCCGACCCGCTGCTGGACGGCGAGGTCAACGCCGCACCCCCGGGAGCATCGGCGGCACCGCAGGCCGCCGCACCACGGGCGAAAGCCGAACAGCAGGACGCCGCTCCGCAGACCGCCGCTCCGCAGGACGCCGCTCCGCAGGCCTCGCCCGAGGAGACCGCGGCGAAGATCGCCGACGCGATGGCCGCCGCCCGCAGCGAGGGCAGCATGGGCAGCAACGCCCTGGCCGTCGGCGCGCAGGGCGTGTCCGCGGGCACCGGCACCGGCATGCTCCTCGCCAACCCGCACTTCCCCTGGCAGGGCAAGAACCGGATGTGGCAGAGCCAGCTCACCATCCCGGGCCGGTTCAACGTCTCCGGGGCCAGCCTGCTCGGCCTGCCCGCCGTGAACATCGGGCACACCGACGACGTCGCCTGGAGCCACACTGTCGCCACCGTCGCCCCGTTCGGCCTCTTCGACGTGCAGGTGGACCCGCTGCACCCGACCAACTACCTGGTGGACGGCGCCTGGCAGCCCATGACCTCCCAGCAGGTCGGCGTCGACGTGCTGAACGCGGACGGCACCGTCGGCCGGGTCACCCGCACGCTGTGGTCCACCCGCTACGGGCCCGTCACCACCTCCATGCAGGGAATCCCGCTGCCCTGGGTGGTGAGCGCCCACGCGGTGCGCGACGCCAACATGGACAACCTGCGGGCCCTGAACACGTGGCTCCACCTCGACCAGGCCAAGGACGTCAACGACGTCGTCAGCGCCCTGGAGACCACCGAGGGCGTCCCCTTCTTCAACACCGTCGCCGCCGACCGCAAGGGCAACGCCCTCTACGCCGACATCCAGGCCGCCCCGAACATCACCGACGCCCACGCGCAGTCCTGCCTCACCCTGACCGGCCAACTGCTCTTCAACCAGCCCCTGAAGCTGCCCAACATCCCGCCGATCTCCATCTTCGACGGCAAGCGCAGCGAGTGCGACTGGCCCGACGACCCGAACGCGGTCGCACCCGGCCTGCTGGACCCGCACAAACAGCCGCGCCTGATCCGCTCCGACTTCGCCGGCAACGCCAACGACAGCGCCTGGCTCGCCAACCCCGAGCAGCCGCTGGCCTTCCCGCGCGTCATGGGCGACACCGCCGCACCCCGCTCGCTGCGCACCCAGGAGCTGATCCTGACCGCGCAGAACCGGATCAACGGCACCGACGGCCTGCCGGGCCGGGGCTTCACCCCGGAGAACATGCGCCAACTGCTGTTCGCCGACAACAGCAGGGCCGCCGACCTCGCCCTCAACGCCACGGTGACGGCGTGCCAGAACACCCTGTTCGGGCTCGTCCTGGTGGACGGCAACCTCGTCAACATCAGCGAGGCCTGCCCGATCCTGGCCGCCTGGGACCACAAGTACACGGCGGACAGCCGGGGTTCGTGGCTGTTCGAGAACTTCTGGGCCTACCTGACGAACGGGCAGACGCCCGACAAGCTGCCCTGGCGGGTGCCCTTCGACCCCAAGGACCCGGTGCACACGCCCAATTCGCTGGACCCGGGCAATGACGCCGTCCGCAACTCGCTCGCCCGCGCGGTCCTCGCGCTGCGCAACTCCGGCATCGCGCTGAACGCGCGGCTGGGGGACGTCCAGAAGATCACCCGCAACGGCGAGCAGATCCCAATCCACGGCTCGATCCACGAACTGGGCGTGCTGAACGTGGTCACCCCCGGCATGGTCGACGGCAAGCTGGACATCACCTTCGGCTCCAGCTTCATCCAGCAGACGCTGTTCACCGCCGACGGCCCGCCGCAGTCCGCCTCGGTGCTGACCTACTCCCAGTCCGCCAACCCCAACTCGCCGCACTACGCCGACCAGACCCGGCTGTTCTCGGCGGGCCAGTGGGTGACGGAACGGTACACCGAGGACCAGATCGCGGCCTCACCGGTCCTGGAGGTCAAGGTCCTTGACTGAGACCGCGCACCACACCGCACCGCACCACACACGAGGGGGAACAACACCGTGACGAAGAAACCCACCCGCTGGCGAACGGTGGTGGCCCTGCTGGCCGCCGTCCTCGGATTCGTCGGGACGGCCGCCACGGCCGTCCCGGCCCAGGCGGCCCAGCCGGCCCCCGCGGGGCCGCCCCGGATGGCGGACGGCTTCGGCCTGACCCAGGTCGACACGACCGTCGGCGGACCCACCAACTTCTACCTCACCGTCACCACGCCCGAGGTCACCGGCAAGCACCACATCAAGATCATCCTGCCGAGCGGCTACTACGACGACCCCGCCAGGCGCTACCCCGTGCTGTACTTCCTGCACGGCTCGCCCGACGACCCGATCCAGCAGAACTACCCCGCGCTGACCACCTCCAACGCGATGATCACCGTCATCCCGGACGGCGGCCCCCGCGGCTGGTACGCCAACTGGCTCAACCAGAACACCGTGCTCGGCGCCCAGAACTGGGAGAACTTCCACCTCAACCAGGTGATCCCGTTCATCGACGCGAACCTGCGCACCGTCGCCACCAAGAAGGCCAGGGCGATCGCCGGCGTCTCCATGGGCGGGTTCGGCGCCTTCCACTACGCCCAGGACCGTCCCGACCTGTTCAGCCAGACCGCCTCCCTGTCGGGCGACATCGACCTGTCCGCCGACTCCATGGACCTGCGGCTGGCCGCCGTCGCCACGCTCGTCGACGCGCAGGGCGTCGTCTGCGCCTCGGCGTCCGGGTTCTGCGACCCGAACAACGACCCCTACAAGCCCGGTGTGGACAGTGACGCCCTGTTCGGCTCGCCCTACCCGGTGTTCAACGTGGACTGGCGCTGGAACGCGGTCGACCCGTCGCAGCACATGGACAAGCTCGCCGGTGTCGGCGTCTCCGTCTACGTCGGCAACGGCCGCGGGGTGCCCACCGACCTGGAGTTCTGGCTGGAGGGCGCGTCCAAGCACGTCAAGGACCGCATGGACGCCCTGGGCATGCCGTACTACTACGTCGACTACGGCGACGGCTCCGCCTGGGGTACCCAGTGCAACGGCGGCCACAACGGCTACTGCTGGGAGCAGGACCTGCGCGACCTGATCCCGCGCCTGGAGCGGTCCTTCGCCTCCTGACGGCTGTGCGGAACGGCTGAAAGGCCTCGGTCTCACCGCACGACGGTGGTGAGACCGAGGCCGGCCTCGTCCCCGTGCAGGATCATCTGGTGGGTGCGCCGCAGCATCCGGCTCGGCGCGACGCCCAGGTCGTCGGCCAGGTGCCGGCAGGCGCGGGCGAACACGGCCAGCGCGTCGGCTTGCCGGCCGCCGCGGTACAGCGCGCGCATCAGCATCGCGGCCACCGGCTCGTTCAGCGGGTGCTCCGCGGACAGCGCGAACAGCTCGGCCACCGCCTCGGCGGGCCGGCCCAGCCGCAGCTGCCACTCCGACTTGCGCTGCGCGACGGCGATCCGGCGCTCGGTGAGCCGCACCCGTTCCAGCTCGGCGAGCGGACCGGGCAGCCCGGCCAGGAGCTCGCCGCGGAAGAGGTCCAGCGCCCGCGCGCACAGGCGCACCGCCTCGGCCGTGTCGCCGGTCCGGTGGGCGCCCCTCGCCTCGGCGACCAGGTCCTCCATGCGCGCCAGGTCCACGTCGGCCGCGCCGGGGACGAGCCGGTAGCCGCAGCGGTCGTGCTCGATCACCTGCTCCGGGCCGTCCCCCAGGCGCAGCGCCTTGCGCAGCCGGTAGACGTAGACCGGGACGACGTTGGTGACGGGCGGCTCCTGGCCCCAGACACCGTCCAGGAGCTCCTGGCGGCTGACCGTCCGTCCGCCGCGCAGCGCCAGCGCCGCGAGCACGGCCTGCTGGCGCAGGTGCCCCAGGTTCAGCGGGCGCCCGTCCTGCCAGGCCCGCAGCGGCCCGAGCACGGAGATCCGCACCCGCGGCCCGCCCGCCCGCGCGGCGCCGCCACTGCGCAGCACCGGGCCCGCCTCCCGCGTGCGGGGGCCGCGGCCGGGGGAAACGAGCCCGCAGTCGAAGGCGTGGACGATGGCGGCGGCCCGGTCCCGCAGCCCGAGCTTGGCCAGGATCCGCGCGAGGTGCCCGGCCACGACGTCCTCGGGGACGGCCAGCGCCGCGGCGATCTCGTCGTCCCGCAGCCCGCAGCCGACCGCGTGCAGCACCTCGCGCTCCCGCCGGTCGAGTTGCTGCCCCCTGAGCTCCGTGTGGCCGAGCACGGCGGCGCACGGCCGGCCGACGGTGACGGTCATCGACATCGCTGCTCCCTGGACTCCGGGCCGGCCGCTCGGGCGGACGGCGTCGACAAGCTAGTGGGGCAGTGACCGCCACGTAATCCGGAACGATCCGGGGTAACCGGGTGCGACTACTGCCGGCGGGCCGTCCTCTGCCCAGCGCGAAAAACGGTGTGCGCGGGGCCGGGCCCGGGGCAGCCTTGGCGGTATGAAGATCCTGGTGCTCGGCGGTTCGTCGTTCCTGGGGCGGGCGTTCGCCTCCGAAGCCCTCGCCCGTGGTCACGAGGTGACCACGTTCAACCGCGGCCGTTCCGCCGCCGACCTGCCCGGTGTGGAGGCGGTGCGCGGCGACCGCGACTCGGACGCGGACGTCGCGCGCCTGGCGGAGCGGCGGCGCTGGGATGCCGTCGTCGACACCTCGGCCCAGCAGCCCGCCCAGGCGGCGGCCTCCGCCCGGCTGCTGCGCGAGCGCGCCGGGCACTACACGCTGATCTCCTCCGTCCATGCGTTCGAGGACTGGCCGGCCGGTGTGGTCGACGAGTCCTCGCCGCTGCACCCGTGCCCCGCCGACACCTCGCCAGGGCAGGAGTTCAGCGCCGCGCTCAAGGCCGGCTGCGAGCGGGCGGTGCAGGAGCACTTCGGCGCCGGGCGCTCCCTGGTCCTCAACAGCGGGCTGCTGATCGGCCCGTACGAGCGGGGTGGGCGCCTGCCGTGGTGGCTGGAACGGATGGCCCGCGGCGGCCGGGTGCTGGCGCCCGGCGAGCCCGGCCGGCCCGTCCAGCTGATCGACGTCCGGGACTTCGCGGTGTTCGGCCTGGACCTGCTGACGGCGGGCACGGCCGGCCGCTTCCTCACCACCGCGCCGCCCGGCCTGCTCACCTACGGGCAGTTCCTGGACACCTGCGCGCAGGTGGCGGGGGAGGGGCGCGCCGAGCTCGTCTGGGTCCCGGACGCGCCGCTGGTCGCCGAGGGCCCGGACGCCGTCCAGCCGTGGAGCGAACTGCCGCTGTGGATGCCCGACGTCCCCGAGGCGGCCGGCACCTGGCAGGTCGACACCGCCCGCGCCCGGGCGGCCGGCCTGCGCTGCCGCCCCTTCGCCGAGACCGCCCGCGACACCTGGCAGTGGCTGCGCGGGCGCGGCCCGGCCGACGACACCGAACCCGACGGCCGCAAGCGCGGCCGATTCCCGCTGGGCATCGAACCGGCGAAGGAACAGCGCCTCCTGGCCGCCCTGTCCTGATCCTGCGGGCCCGTGGTTGCGGCTCGGTGACCATCCGTCGGACGCACTGCCGCACGGGCGTGCCGACCGGCATCCTGGCGGCATGCGGTGGATCCAGCGCGCGGCACGGGTCACGGACGGCGACCTCTTCCAGGCGTGGCTGTACGGCGGTCTCACGCTGATGGTCGACCTGGGGCTCCTGTGCTGCGTCCCGGACGGCCACGACCACGACCAACGCGTCGTGGCGGCCTCCCTCGCGTTCCTGGCCTCGGCCGGCGCCCTGGCCGGATTCGGCCTCGGGGTCCTGCTCGGACGCCGCCGGCCGGACGTGATGCCCGGCCCCCGACGACCCGTGCTCCGCCTGGTGCGGTGCGCGCTGACGGGGGCCCTCTACGCCCACCTCGTCCTGCTGGCCGCCCCGGCCGTCGACGTGGCCCGGCACCCGGACCACGTCATCCTCTACCTGATGGTCCTCGGCGCCTGAACCCGGCCCGCCCCGGCGCCCTCCTGCGCCTGCCCGGGGAGGGCGGGCGGGCCGTCCTCGGTGAGCATGGTGGCGCGCGCCCGCTGGACGTACCGGTCGATCAGGTGGCGCAGCACGCTGACGGTGGCGGCGACGTCCGGGTCGGGGACGCCGTCCAGTGCGCCGGCCAGTCCGGTGATGTTGGCCTGTTTCAGCCGGTCGAGCACGGCGTGTCCCTCGGCGGTGAGTTCGACCTGGCGGGCCCGGCGGTCCGTCGCGTCCTGGGTGCGGGCCACCAGCCGCTGGCCCTGGAGGCGGTCGATCTGCCGGGTGACGTGGGAGGACTTGACCATGAGGCGGTGGGCGAGGTCGGTGACCCGGCTGGCGCCCTCGGCTTCGGCGAGCGCGCGCAGCAGGTAGATGTCCGAGCGGGCGGCGGTGATGCCGGCCCGGGCCATCTGGCGTTCGTGCTGCTGTGAACGCGTCAGGAGGTAGGCCAGACTGGCCAGTACGGCCTCCAGGTCCGAGGTGGTGGTCCGTTCGTCTACGGGGTCTTCGGCGTCCGACATGCAGGAACCTTAGCGATCCGGTGCGGGCCGCGGCGGTGGTGTGGCGGTCGTGCGGTGCCGGTGCGGGCCTCTGACCGGATTTCGGACAGATTCGTTCGCCACCCGGCGGGGCCTTTCGCCGCCACGGACCGCGAGTTAGCGTGACGATGAGTTAGTTGCTTAAGGCATGCAATGAACCCGGGGGCCGCTGCACCACCCCGCTGCACCACCCCACCACGCCCCCACCAGCCGCCGGCACACCAAGCTCCGGGAAGGGAGCCCCCCATGGCCACGGCCGCACCCACCCCCCGCTTCACCCACCCCGCCGCCCGCGGCGCCTGCCCCTTCGCCCCGCCCCCCGCCTACCAGCAGGCCCAGCAGGAGGAGCCGGTCAGCCGCGTCTCCCTGTGGGACGGCACCCCCAGCTGGTTCCTCACCCGCTACGACGACATCAAGGCCGTCCTCGCCGACCCCCGCTTCAGCTCCGACGCCACCCGCCCCGGCTTCCCCTTCATCAGCGCCGGCGCCCGGCAGCTGGGCGCCGGCCAGGTCACCTTCATCCGGATGGACGACCCCGAACACGCCCACCAGCGCCGGATGCTCACCGGCGAATTCATGATCAAGAAGGTCGAGGCGCTGCGCCCCGAGATCCAGCGCATCGCCGACCGCCTCCTCGACGACATGACCGCCGGCCGCACCGAGGCCGACCTCGTCAGCGACTTCGCCCTGCCCCTGCCCTCCCTTGTCATCTGCCTGCTCCTCGGCGTCCCCTACGAGGACCACGCCTTCTTCCAGGAGTGCAGCCGCGTCCTGCTGCGCCGCGACTCCCCGCCCGAGGACGTCGACGCCGCCCAGAAGCGCCTGGCCGACTACCTCGTCGCCCTCACCGAGACCAAGCGCACCGCACCCGACGACGGCATCCTCAGCCGCCTGGCCGAGCGCGGCGAGCTCACCACCGAGGAGATCGGCGCGATGGGCCGCCTCCTCCTGATCGCCGGGCACGAGACCACCGCGAACATGACCGCCCTGTCCGTCCTCGCCCTGCTGCGCAACCCCGCACAGCTCGACCACCTGCGCGCCCACCCCGAGTCCGTCCCCGGCGCGGTCGAGGAACTGCTGCGCTACCTGACCATCGTCCACTCCGGCCTGACCCGCGTCGCCACCGAGGACGTCGAGGTCGGCGGCGTGACGATCCGGGCCGGCGAAGGCGTCATCTGCATGGTCAGCACCGCCAACCGGGACGCCGCGCAGTTCCCCGGCGGCGACGAGCTCGACCTCACCCGCGACGCCCGCCGCCACCTCGCCTTCGGCTTCGGCATCCACCAGTGCCTCGGCCAGCCCCTCGCCCGCCTGGAACTCCAGATCGCCCTCGACACCGTCCTGCGCCGCCTGCCCGGACTGCGCCTGGCCGTCCCCTTCGAGGACGTCCCCTTCCGCGGAGAGATGCTCGTCTACGGCCTCCACGCACTGCCCGTCGCCTGGTAAAACCCCCAGCCCCCATACCAGTTCACCCACCCCGAAGGGAAAACCCGTGCTCGTCACCATCGACCAGGACAAGTGCTGCGGCGCCGGAAGCTGCGTCCTCGCCGCCCCCGACGTCTTCGACCAGCGCGACGAGGACGGCATCGTCGTCCTGCTCGACGCCCGCCCGCCCGCGGACCTCCACCAGGCCGTCAAGGACGCCGCCGACGTCTGCCCCGCCGCCGCGATCCGCCTGGAACTCGCGTGACCGCACTGCGGCGGATCGCCGTCGTCGGAGCCGGCGCCGCCGGACTGCACACCGCCGAAGCGCTGCGCCGGGCCGGCTACGACGGCCGCCTCACCCTCGTCGGCGCCGAGGACGCGCCGCCCTACGACCGGCCGCCGCTGTCCAAGCACCTGCTCTCCGGCCAGTGGCAGCCCGAACGCCTCACCCTGCGCGAGCCCCACGCCCTGGCCGAGCTCCGGCTCGACCTGCGCCTGGGCGTGGCCGCCGCCGCCCTGGACCGCCGGGCCCGCACCGTCCGCCTCGCCGACGGCCACGAGGTGCCCTGCGACGCCGTCGTCATCGCCACCGGGGTCCGCCCGCGCCGCCTGCCCGGCGCCGAGACCCCGCTGGCCGGCGCCCACGTGCTGCGCACCCTTGCCGACGCCCTCGCCCTGCGCGAGGACCTGCGCACCGGCGGCCGGCTGCTGGTGGTCGGCGGCGGACTGCTCGGCGCCGAGGCGGCGGCCACCGCCGTCGCCCTCGGGGCCGAGGTCACCTGGCTGGTCTCCACCCCGACCCCGCTGGCCGGCGTCCTCGGCACCGAGACCGCCGCCCTGCTGGCCGGACTGCACCGCGAACACGGCGTGCGGATCCACGTCGGCACCGCCACCCGGGTCCTTGAGCGCGGCGGGCGCGCCACCGGCGTCCGCCTCGCCGACGGCACCGACCTCGCGGCCGACACCGTCCTGATGGCCGTCGGCTCCGAACCCGCCACCGGCTGGCTGGCCGGCAGCGGCCTCGCCCTGGCCGACGGTGTGCTCTGCGACGCCTACTGCGCCGCGGGCGACGGCGTGTGGGCCGCCGGCGACGCCGCCGCCTGGCCCGACCCGCACACCGGCCGCCACCGGCGCCTGGAGCAGCGCACCAACGCCACCGAACAGGCCCTGCACGCCGCCCGCAACCTCCTGGCCGGCCCGGACGGCACCCGCCAGGCCTACACCCCGGTCCCGTACCTGTGGACCGACCAGTACAGCCTGCGGATCCAGGCCTTCGGCCGCCCCGGCGCCGCCGACCGCTTCGAACTCGTCGACGGCACCGTGGCCGAGCACCGCTTCGCCGCCGCCTGCGTCCGCGACGGACGGGTCGTGGGCGCGGTCGGCATCGCCGCCGCCAAGGCCCTGCGCGGCCTGCGCGCCCAGGTCGCCGCCCACGGCCCCTGGCCCCCCGACCAGGCCTGACCCGGCGGTAGGGGGCGCGTATAGTCCGGGGTCTGATGATCATTCGTATTCCAATTCTTGGGGTTTCCTTGAGCAACACCTCCATCAGGCGGCGCGGCGCGTTCCTGTTCGCGACCACCGCCCTCGTCGCCGCCGGCGTCATGGGCGGCACCGCCCAGGCCGTGCCCAACTCCGGCTCGCTGTGGGTCGGTTACGGCAAGAGCAACACGTACGCCAGCGTCAAGTGCGTCCAGCAGATCTCCAACTCCCTGCACTACCAGACCGGTTACCACACGATCGACGTGGACGGCTCGTTCGGCCCCGACACCGACGGGGCGGTCAGGGCCATCCAGAAGTGGGCGAGCCTGGACCAGGACGGCGTCGTCGGCCCGCGGACCGGCGACGCCATGATCACGGCCACCAAGGACGCCTACGGCTGCTACTCCTCGCTGCCGACCCTGAAGTGACACCGGGCCTTCGTCCCGCCCCTCCCGGGCGGGACGGAGGCCTGTCGTCCGCCGCTCCGGACCGGCACAATCGCCGGTACGACGATGCCCGGCACGCTGGTAGAGGGGGGCAGTCCCCGGGGCGGCAGGAGGAGGGCGCATGGGGTTGTACGGGTATCTGGCGCTGTGGTGCGCGGTGTTGGGCGCGGTGGCGCTGACCGGCTACGGGCGGTCGCTGGCCGGGGTGAGCCGGGCCCGGCGGACGGTCCGGGCCGGGGGCCGGATCGAGGTGGTGCGGCAGGCCCGGCACGGAGGCCCCGGGCGCGGCGGCATCCCGGTGGTCGTCTCGTACCGCGACCCGGACACCGCCCGGGAGGTCACCGTGACGAACGACGGCGAGCGCGGCGAGGCGATCACCGCCGCGTGGACGGGCCGCGAGATCGGGGTCCACTACCCGCGCGGCAGGCCGCACGCCTACCGGTTCACCAATCGCCCCCAGGAGGGCGGCCGCGGACTGGGCCTGCCGAACACCGCGGTGTTCCTGATCTACGCCGGGGCGGTCGTCGTCACGGCGGTCGACCGGGGCTGGCCCTGGGCGCTGGCCGGCTTCTGCGGGCCGTGGGCCGCCGTCGGCGCCTGGCACCTGCCCGGGAACGTGCGCGACGTGCGCCGCCGCCGCGAGACGCTGGCCTCGATGGCCGCCGCCGGGGGCCGGATCGTCGCGGTGCTCAAGGACGTCGGCACCGACTCGGAGGGCGGCACCCTCACGACCGTCACGCCGGTCGTGGCGTTCACCACCCGCGAGGGCACGGCCGTCACCGCCCACTGCACCTCGGGGCTGCCGGACCCGGCCGGCGCGTACGGACGGGAGGTCACCGTCCACTACACACCGGACGACCCGGCCGTCTTCACCCTGAACCGCGCGGCCGAACAGCGCTCCTTGCGCACGGACATCGCGGTCAACGTGGTGGGCCTCCTCGCCGTCGCGGCGGCGGCCGTCGTGGGGGCGCTCCTGCTGTGACGCGATCGTCCCACCGTCCGCCCCCGGAGCGGCGCCGGTCATCTCGCCCGAAACCCGGCTGCGGCCTGGGGCGTGACGGGGCTAGCCTGACGGCTTTGCGAAGCGGAGGAGGAGCGCGGTGCTGGTCATGCCGGGGCGGCGGACGTCGACGATGGAGCTGCTGGCCGTCGAGGCGGCCGGCCGGGGGATGCGGGTCCTGGCGGCGGAGGAGGCGGGCCCGGACGCGGGACCGGTGGCGGGACCGGTGCACTGGTACGGCGGGCCGCTCGCGGGTGCGCGGCTGGCGGAGCGGCTCGGGTTCGCGCTGCTCGAACCGGCCGACGACTGGCTCGCCGAGCTGCCGGAGGAGTTCACCCGCCGGGACGTCAGGGCGGCGACCCTCGCGGACGCGTGGGCGCTGGACCGGCCGACGTTCGTCAAGCCGCCGCGGGACAAGTCCTTCCCGGCGGACGTCTACGCCGACGGCTCCCGCCTGCCCGCCGGCCTGGACCCCGCGACACCGGTGCTGCTCTCCGAGGTGGTGACGTTCGCGGCCGAGTACCGGCTGTTCCTGCTGGACGGGCGGATTGCCACGGCGAGCCGGTACGCGGTGTTCGGCCGCCTCGACCCGCGACCGCTCGGCCCGGACCCCGCCGCCGCGGAGCTGGCCGAGTTCGTCGCCCGACTGGTCGCCGTGGCCGGGCCCACCCTGCCGAGCGCCGTCGTCCTGGACGTCGGACAACTGCTCGACCCCTACCGCCCGGGCCACCGCTGGGCCGTGGTGGAGGCCAACATGGCGTGGTTCTCGCACGCGTACGCCGCCGACCCGGCACGTGTGCTGGACGTGGTGCTGCGCGCGGCGGGACCGCGCGAGCACGTACGGCCGCAGGACCTGCGCTTCGTGCGGCACCCGGAGTACCCGGATTGCCCAGGGCAGTGAGAAGGGCCGGGAGACGTCGCCCCGGCCCCTCCCTCAGTGGCGGATTCCGGCGAACCCGCCGGTCGGCTCAGACACACTCCCACCCGTACGTCGACTCGGACACACATACGCTGGTGTTCAGGTGGCCGTTGATGCCGAACGCGTGCGAGCCGGGGTAGTAGAGGTCGGACGTGCCGTTCATGTAGACCCGGTAGTCGGTCCAGGGCCCGCGGAGCGTGAAGAAGACCGTGGAGACGTCCTCCGCACGGTTGTAGGACACGCCGTCGACGCAGATCTGCTCGCCGTAGCCGTTCATCGGGCTGCAGCGGGAGGACGCCTGGGCCGGGGCCGCGACCGCAACCGTTGCCGCGAGCATCGCTCCGGCCAGCAGGGCAGCTCGAACTGTGCGCATGTGGTTCCCCCTTGTGCGATGGATGGCGCCGGGAAAATTACGCTGTCGGCCGTCGAGCGCGACGGGAACGCCCGCATCGACATCCAGCATTGAAACAGCGGGGGCAACGGTGGGCAAGCCTTCCGTCAAAATGCGTCCGACCAGCTGCAATTGACGGACAGACGTGCCGCAAGAGACACTTTTCCGGACTGAATGACAGGTAAGTGACATAGCATCATAATGACCTTGACCTGGGGGGATGCTGCGCTGGATCGCTCTTGTGCCGGTCCCGGAAAACCTATTCAGGTCGATAGTCGCGCATACGGGGAAAATTCCCCAGACCTGCCTTTCCGTGGAATGTTGAATTCCTGAGGGACAAGGTCGCCGCCGACCGCGTAACCGAAGGGCGGAACCGCGCGGTCCGATCCCTCGTCACCTACGGTGGCCGGTCGCCCGTACCGGCCTGACCGGGGGAAACGTGCACATGTCGCTGCGGTGGACCGCCGCGCGCCGACCGTGGCCGCACCCGAACGACCGCACGGCGAAAGGCCAGCAGACATGACCACGCACACCGACAGCGCCACCGGGCAGCCCGAGCGGCCCGAGCAGCCCCCGGCGCAGCCCGCCGGCCCCGCAGTGTCCCGGCGGCGCCTGCTGCGGATCGGGGCCGGCGTCGCGGGCGGCGGGGCCCTGCTGGGGGCCGGTGCCGCGGGCGGGATGCTCGCCGGGTGGCTGCCCGGCGGGGTGGCGCTGAAGAAGGCGCTGGGCATGACCGGCACGGATGGCTCCGTGCCCGACGCGGCGCCGGGGGCGGTGCACGTTGAGCAGGTCCGCTCGGCGGCGCGCGGCCGGAACGTCACGATGGTGACCATGCTCCCGCCCGGCGCCACGGCGAGCACCGACCTGCCGGTGTGCGTGCTGCTGCACGGGCGCGGGAACGACGCCCAGGGCATGGTGACCCTGGGTGTGCCGCAGTTCCTCGCCGTGGCGGTCAAGGCCGGCGTGCCGCCGTTCGCCGTCGTCGCGGTGGACGGCGGGGACGCCACGTACTGGCACCAGCACACCCCCGGCGACGGCGACGACCCGCAGATGATGCTCCGCGAGGAACTCCCGGGCTGGCTGCACGCCCGCCAACTGCCCACGCCGCGCGCCGCGATGGGCATCTCGATGGGCGGCTCCGGCGCCCTGCAGTACGCGATCGGCCGCACGCACGCCGGCCGCAACCTCGACGCCGTCGCGCTGCTCAGCCCGGCCGTCTTCCGCACCTGGGCGGACGCCCGCACCACCGGCGGCTACGCCGACGAGACGGACTGGCAGGCCCACGAGCCGGCGCTGCGCCTCGACGGGATGCAGACCGGCGCCCTCGGCGTGTGGTGCGGCCAGGAGGACCCGTTCTGCCCCGCCGCCCGCGAGGTCGCCCGTCAGGCCCGCGCCCGCGAGGCGCACTTCCCCGACGGCCTGCACACGGACGGCTTCTGGCGCCGGGTGCTGCCCGACGCGATGTCCCTGCTCGGGCACACCCTCGCGACCGGGTCCTGACCCGTCGCCACTACCCTGCCGGGGTGACCGAGAAGACGATCAACCGTTACCGCCAGGCCGTGGAGCCGCTGCTGGGGCCGGGCGAGGCCTTGCTGGACGTGGCGAAGGTGGTCCCGGTGGCCGGGGTCGGGGCGCTGGGGGCCGACCCGGTGCCGTTCGGGTCGGCGCTCGCGCGCATCGGCGCGGTGGCCGGGGGAGGGGGCAGCACGGCGGCGGCCTTCCCCACCGGGACGGCCCTGGGGAAGGCCGGGCTGCTGACGGTCACCGACCGCCGGGTCGCCTTCGTCGAGGCGGGCCCGGACCTCCGCAAGCCCGGCCGCCTGCTCTGGACCGCGCCCCGGGCCCGGGTGGCACGGGCCGAGCGCCGGCCGAGGACGCAGGCGATGGCGCGCTTCCGGCTCCACTTCGCGGACGGTTCGTCGGTGGCGATGATGACCATGCGCCGGCGCACGATCGAGTCGCTGGCCGTCCACCTGGGCCGGTGACGGGCGCTCAGGCCCCGGCGTCCGCCCGGCGCAGCAGGTAGGCGCCGGAGGCGGCGGCCAGCAGGGCCATGCAGGCGGCGAAGACCAGGCCGGCGTGGGCCAGGCCGAGCGGCCCGGTGAGCAGGCCGACGCCGATGACGGGGACCGAGATGCCGAAGTAGGCGACGACGAACAGCGCCGAGAGCGCGCCGCCGCGGTGCTCGGCGGGGCTCGCGGCGGCGACCTCGCCCACCGCGCCGCGCAGCCCCATGCCCTGGCCGGCGCCGCCCACCAGCGCGGCGAGCACCAGCAGGGCCAGGACGGCCCAAGCGAGCGAGCCCGCCAGCAGCGCCAGCCCGGCGATCAGCACCAGGCAGCCCAGCGGGATGGCCCGCGCGGTGCCCAGACGGGGGACGAGGAGCTGGCCGAGCGTGGAGGCGAGGAAGGCCGCGAAGACGACGAGCCCGACGACGGCCCGGTTGTGGACGTCCAACGCCTCGGCGAGGAAGGCGGGGCTGACCGACGTGAACACCCCCAGCAGGGAGAACCCGGCGAACGCGGCGAGCCCGGCCGGGACGAACACCCGCCGGACCTCCGGCGTCAGCTCGGCCCGCTGGGGCCGGGCGGTGCGCAGCGGCCGGGTGCCGGCGACGGTCTCCGGCAGCGTCAGCACGAGGGCGAACGAGGCGGCGAGCAGCACCAGGTGCACCACGAACGGCAGCACCAGGGGCCGGGGCGCGTACTGCGACAGCAGCCCCGACAGCAGGGGGCCGCAGCCGAGCCCGCCCATGTTGGCGGCGGTCGCGGCGAAGCCCGCGCGTCCCCGGTGCCGCGCCGGGGCGAGCTCCAGCACGTACGCGGTGGCCGTGCCGGTGAACAGGCCCGCCGACAGCCCCGACAGCAGCCGCCCGAGACAGAGCAGCGCCACGCTGTCCGCGGCCAGGAACACGACGGCGCTGCAGGCCGCGAAGCCCAGCCCGCACAGCAGGACGGGCCGGCGCCCCACGGTGTCCGAGACGTTGCCGACCAGCAGCAGGACACCGATGACACCGAAGGCGTAGACGGCGAACACGACCGTCACCGTCAGCTCCGAGAAGCCGATCCGCTCCCGGTACAGCCCGTACAGGGGCGTGGGCAGGGTGGTCCCGGCCATGGCCACGGCGAACGCGAAAGCGGCCGGCAGGTAGCCCGCCCGGGCGGCAGCAGGCCGGACGGCCCGATGATCGGTCACCACGCCACGATAGGCACGCCACCCGGCCCGGCCCCCGACGGGCGGCTCCGCGCTGCGCCGACCGGCCGTACGCCGCGCCGCGACCGCCTGCGGTTGATCATGGCTGCGGCTGGGCCTACGCTGGCCGGGTGAATGCAGCCGTACCGCAGCAACTCGCCGTCCTTCCGGGTGAGTTCATCGTCGAGCAGCACGGCCCCGGCGCCCCGGTGCCCGGCGGCGACTGGCTCGCCCTGGTCCGCGCCCCCGAGGGCCTGACCGTCGTCCGGCCCGCCGACGCCGACGCCGACGCCGGGGGCGAGGGCGATGCCGACGCCGATGCCGACGCCGGGGGTGCGGGCGAGGGCGAGGGCGAGGGCGCGGAGCGCTGGGCCGCGTTCTACGGCGGGCAGACGGCCCACGGGCTCGACGTGCCCGGGATGCTGGCAGCGTTGCTGACCCCGCTGGCGGCGGCCGGGATCCCGGTCTTCACCGCCTCCACCTTCCACGCCGACCTCGTCCTGGTCCCCGTCGCCCGCCTCGCCGCCGCGACGGCGGCCCTGCGCGCGGCCGGGCACGTCGTCGGACAGCCGGCCGACGGGCACCGGGGCACCCCTGAACGCGAGGCTCACAGGAAGAAGCTGTCCCCGGGAACATAGGGATTCTCGACGTCTGTCCTGGTGTCCGGGGAAAACCCACTGGCATCGAGGTACACATTGCTGTTGGAACTCACGTTCCCGTTCAGGATGTTGCCGTCGTCGTCGAACGCGCTGAGCGAGACATCGGACGCGCCGAAGATGGAGGCGATGCCACTGGGGGAAAGGATGATGTCCAGGAGCGACCTGTCGAAGACGTTCGCGCTCTTCCCCGGCTCGATCGTGATGGCGTGCTTCCTGGCCTTGCCGAGGAGCTCGCCCGCGGCCGCGACCGCCTCGGCGCTCCTGGAGCCCGTGGCCACGGTGCCCATGAGCAGTTCGCCGGACACCCCTATGAACGCCCGCAGGTCCTTGACCGTCCGGATGGTCTCCGGCAGCCGGCCGGCCGTCACGGCGCCCTTGATCTCCCCGATCCCGTTGGCCATGAGGGCGAGGTCCGCCACGAAGTCCGCCGCGAGCCAGTCCGCGTTCGGGCCGGCGATGACGTACATGGTCCTTCCGCTGACGTTCGTCACCTGCACCGTCGCGGACAGGGCGCTCGACTCCGAGGCCGCCTGAACCCGCACCCCTGCCGTGGCCGAGGTCCTCGCGGTGGCAGCGGGGGCCAGGGAGAGGGTCGCCCCGGACAGCACGGCGGCCAGCGCGGCCGCCGCCGTGGCGCGGCGGACGTTTCGAATGCGGCTGCTCCTGTCGTTCATTTCTCGTCCTTTCGAGATCGCTCGTCAGAGGTTGGCGCAAGGGGTTCTGAATGACCTTCACCGCGGCCGGCGGGGCCCGGCCGGCCAGGGTTCTCCTTTTCGTCGTCCTTCCTGGCCGTGAGTCATCTTCCTGCTGCCGTGTCCGGCATCACCAGCCGCGTGGAAGCCGATGCTCCGCAAAATCCTGCCGCCCGTCTTCGCGTCATCGGCCGCGCAGGATCCGCCTCCCGTCCGCGAGTTGCGTGATCACCGCGTCTCCACGGGGCGTGCGCCGTACGCTTGTCCGGACAGCGACAGGGGACGTCACCGGGGGGTGCAGCGCTGGTGGAAACACGCGGGGCAGGGGCAGGGGCGCCGGATCCGGGCCGGGCGGAGGACCTCGCCGAACTCATCGGCCTGCTCGGCGAGTTGCGGGCCTGGGCCGGACAGCCGTCCTACCGGGTGCTGGCCGGCCGGGTGGGGCCGCTGCTGCGGCCCGCGCGGACGGTGTCGGCGACCACGGTCGTCGACGCCTTCAAAGCCGGGCGCCGCCGCCTCGACCTCGACCTGCTCGTGGGCATCGTCCGCGCCCTGGGCGTCGACGACGCCGGCACGGAACGCTGGCGGGCGGCCTGCATCAGGGTGCACGCCGGGGCCAAGACCGGCGGCACCGCCGGGGTCTTCCGCCAACTGCCCGCCGACCTCGCCACGTTCACCGGGCGCGGACGCGAACTCGCCGCCCTGCTCGCGGCGGCCGGCCCCGGCGGCAACGCCGCGACGACCGTCGTGATCTCGGCGATCGAGGGCATGGCCGGGGTCGGCAAGACCCAACTGGCCGTCCACGCCGCCCACGAACTGGTCCGCGCCGGCCGCTACCGGGACATGCAGCTCTACGTCAACCTGCGCGGATTCGACCCCGAACTGCCCCCGGCCGATCCGGCGGCCGTCCTGGACGCCTTCCTGCGCCACCTGGAGGTGCCCGCCCAGCGCATCCCCGACGGCCTCGACGCCCGCGCGGCCATGTTCCGCGACCGCCTCGACGGCCGGGCCGCGCTGATCGTCCTGGACAACGCCGCCGACGAGGACCAGGTCCGCCCGCTCATCCCGGCCTGCCCGTCCAGCCTGGTCGTCGTCACCAGCCGCCGCAGCCTGCTCGGCCTCGACGGCGCCACCGCGACCCGGCTCGACGTGTTCGACCCCGCCGAGGCCCTCGCCCTGTTCGCCCGCATCGCCGGACCCGAACGCACCGCGGCCGAACCCGAAGCGGCCGCCGCGATCGTCGCCGCCTGCGGTCACCTGCCCCTCGCGGTCTCGCTCACCGCCGCCCGCCTGCGCTCGCGCCCCACCTGGACCCTCGCCTACCTGCTGAGCAAACTGCACACCCACGGCGTCGACTCCGTCGCCACCTCACGACAATCACTGCGCGGCGTCTTCGACCTCTCCTACGAGGGCCTGCCCCTGGCCGCGCAGCGCCTGTTCCGCCTCCTGCCGCTCAACCCCGGCCAGGACTTCACCCCCGGAGCCGCGGCGGCCCTGGCCGGCCTCGACGAACCCGGAACCGAACTGCTGCTGGAACGGCTCCAGGACGAACACCTGCTCCAGCAGAAGACCCCCGGACGCTACGCCCTGCACGACCTCCTCCACGCCTACGCCGCCGGATGCGCCCGCCCGGACCGGGACGAGGAACGCACCGCCACCGGCCGCGTCCTCGCGTGGTACCTGGCCGGCGCCGACGCCGCCGCCGACCGGATCGTGCCCTCCCGCTACGCCCTGGCGCCGGACCCCGCCCTCGCCGCCGCCTCGCCCCCGGCCTTCGAGGGCAGCGCCGACGCCATGGCCTGGTGCGACGCCGAGCACGCCAACCTGCTGGCCGCCGCCGAGAAGGCCGCCGCACTCGCCGAAAAGGCCGCCGCACCGGCGGTCGCCGGGGTGCCGGGCGGCGGCGACCTCGCCTGGCGCCTGGCGACCGCGCTGTCGACCTACCTGCACCTGCGCTGCCAGTGGCGGGAGCACGAGCACATCCACGAACTGGCGCTGGAGGCCGCCCTCGCCACCGGCCACCTGGCCGGCGAGGCCTGGGTGCGCAACAACCTGGGCATCTGCCTGGCCGCCCTCGGCCGGCCCGACCACGCCGCCGCCCACCTCACCCGCGCCCTCCAGGTGCGGCGCGTCCTCGGCGACGTGAGCGGCGAGGCGGCTACCCTGAGCAACCTCGCCCGCGCCGCCGCCGAGGCGGGCGACCTGGAGGCCGGCCTCGGCCACGCCCTCCAGGGCCTCGACGCCGCCACCCGCGCCGGCGACCGCAAACGGGAGGCCGCGGTCCTCAACAGCATCGCGATCTGCCTGTGGGAGCTCGGCCGGCCCGAGGAGTCGCTCGCCTACCTGCTGCGGAAACTGGCCATGCACCGCGAGGACGAGGACCCCAACGGCCTTGGCCTGGCCCTGCACAACATCGCCGAGGTGCACGAGGCCCTCCACCAGTACGACCGGGCCGCCGGCGTGCTCCAGGAGGCCCTCGACACCGCCCTCGCCGCGGGCGACGTCCACGCCGAGGCCGGAGCCCTCTTCGGCCTCGCCCGCTGCCTGCACGCCACCGGCCGCTCCCGCACCGCCCGCGCACACCTCCAGCGGGCACTCGCCGTCTTCGAGGACCTCGACGCCCCCGAAACCGCCCGCGCCCGCGACCTGCTCGCCACCCTCGACGCCTCCGGACCGCACACCTGAGCCGGGCGGGCGCCCAGCAGGATCTTGCGGGGCGTTGGCATGTCTGCTTCTGGCGGCAGGGGAACGGATTCCGAAGGATGTGCCGTGTCGCCCCAGCGGATCGCATCGATTCCGATCGGGAATCAGATCCGTTCTTCCCGGGGGGATTCCGCACATCGAGAAACATCGAGAAAGGAGACGGCAATGCGAATCGAACCCGCCCGGAACCTTCAGCGCATCATCGCAGTGGCAGCCCTGGCCGGAGTGGTCGCGGGGGCAGGAGCCTCTGCTGCCGCCGCCGCGCCCGCACGTTCCTCGGCCGTCACGGCGCAGGCGGTCGCCAGCGGCAGCACCATGCACGTGGCGAACGACTCCGACCAGGACGTGTACGTGCTCGCCACGGCGAACAAGGCCTGGGTCGCCGCCGACCTGGCGGCGGACCTGGCCCTGATGGCCGTCGGCATCGGGGAGATCAAGGCGGTCTCCACCGCGGCCACCCTGCCGGCGAAGATCTCCACCGTGGCCGACCTCGTCACGTTCGCGAAGGTCGCGGGCACACTGATGAGCGCCACCGGCAGCACCGGCTCCAGGAGCGCCCAGGCGGTGATCGCCGCGAAGGAACTCCTCGGCAAGGTCGAGAAGTACGCGACCAGGATCGCCCCGCAGGAGTTCAAGAGCGTCTACGAGCGCGGGGCCCTGTCGACGTACACCAGCGCCAGCGGCATCGCCTCGGTCCTCGGGGCCTCCGACGCCTCCCTCCTGGTGATGCGGAAGGACGGCAAGTTCGTCGACTTCAACTCGAACTCCGACTACTCGTGGATCGCCACCGAGGGCGGGGTCGGCCGGTCGAAGTACGGGACCATCTGGCAGCGGGGCGGCGACGCCGCGTCCTGGCACCCGTGGACCACGCGCTGACCGACCCTCGGCCACCCTGCCGCAGGATCCGGCGGCACGTGACGCGGCCGTTCTCCGCGCTTCGGGACGTCGGGAAACGAAGCCCGGGGGAACGGCCGCCGTCCGTCGGCGATCGGGGCGGTGGGCGTTCAGCGGCCGACGGTCACGCGGGAGACGATCGGCTGGTGGTCGGAGGGGATCTCGGCCAGGGGGTCACCGCCCTTGCGGAGCCCGTCGTAGCCGACGATCCGCTCCTCGGAGAAGGAGGGCTGGGCGCCCGTCCCCTTGATGTAGCCGATGTAGTCCAGCCGGTTGCGGTACTTGGCGTAGCCGTTGTCCTTGTCGTCGCGCAGCCCGGCGCGCGGGTTGTCGACCATGTCGTAGGTGTAGCCGGTGGTGCCCGGCGTCGCGAGGACCCCGCCGAGCGCCTCGTTCGCCTTCGCGACCTCACCGCTGACGCCCGCCCCGGGCGCGTGACCGTTCTTCGGGTCCGTGGTGTAGTACTCGACGTTGAAGTCGCCCGCGACCACGACGGGTGCGCCCCCGGCCTTCCCCGAGGCCCAGGCCCGCAGCTCCTTGAGCTGTTCGAGACGGACCTTGCGCGTGTTCCCGACCGGGCTGCTCCCCTCCTCGTCGGCCTGGAGGTGGGTCCCCGCGACCCACACCGACTGCCCGTTCACCGACAGGCGCGCCAGCGCCGCGCCCTTGTTGGACTTGTAGTCGGAGGTCTTGGAGTCGGAGTTCCGGTACACGAGCTGGTGGGACTCCAGGATCGGGTACTTGCTGAGGAGCGTCACGCCTCCGTTGACGACGAACGGCGAGTTGCTGCAATTCCCCTCGTAACTCGTCCACCGGCCGGAGCCGCTGCAGTATTCGCCGACCAGGCTCGTCTGGTACGGGTAGACCTCCTTCAGCTCCATGGCGCGCATCGCCTGGGCGTACTTGTTGAACGCCTCGTCCAGCACGACGACGTCGGTGTTCTCCCGCTTGATGACCGCGGCGGCGGCCTCGCGCCGCTCCGCGCGGCGGTCGCTGCCCGGGGTGCCGGCGAGCTCGGTGATGGAGGGCAGCTGCTCCACGTTGAACGCCATGACGCTCAGGGACGGGGCTGCGCTCTCCGCGGCCGCCGCCGTGCCCACGGCCAGCGGGGACAGCAGCGCCGCCGTCCCGGTGACCACGAGCGCCGCGCGGGGGAGACGGGGGAGGCGGGGGAGACGGGGAAGGTCGAGGGCCACGTGCTTCTCCAATTCGGTTCGGATCCGGTGTACTTGGTGGTCCCGCCGGTGACATCGGGGCGGGAGCCGGACACTGCGAGAATCCCAGCGCCCCGCCCGCGAGCACATCCGGGAAATGCCGCAGTGTTCTTGCGGATTTCCCGCAGTGTGCAGGTTCCGCCCCGCCATGAGTTCGTGTCGCAACCTTCCGGCAACCGTTCGCGGGAATGGTTGACAGTGGTTGCCGCGTATCGGAGGGTGGAAGGCGTTCCGTCCCCGCACAAAGGAGCCGGTATTCCCATGCGATGTCCACGAAAAGCCGGTTGATGACCGTCCCCGCGACCGTCCCCGCGACCGCCCCCGTGAACACTCCCGTGACCGTCGTCCTGGTCGACGACCACCTGACCGTGCGAGCCGGCACCCGGGCGCTCCTGGAACCCGAGGGATTCGTCGTGGTCGGGGAGGCCGCGGCCGGACCCGAGGCGATCGACCTCGTGCGGACGCGCCGGCCCGACCTCCTCGTCCTGGACATGGTGCTGGCGTCCGGCCCGGTGCAGTCGGCCATTCCCGAACTGCGCGCGGCCGCCCCGAGGACGGGGATCCTCGTGCACAGCATGTACGAGGACGCGGCGCTCGTGCGCGGGGCCCTGGCCGCGGGGGCGTCGGGCTACCTGTCGAAGAGCACGTCCGTCCCCGAACTGCTCCTGGCCGCACGCACGGTGGCCGCCGGCGGCAGCTACGTCCAGCCCCCGCTCGGGGCGGACACGGCACATGTCCCGGTGTCCCCGCGGGCGTTGAGCCCGCGCGAGGGGCAGGTGCTGGCGCTGCTGGCCGACGGCCACACCAACCGCGAGGTCGCCGCACACCTGACGCTGAGCGTGCGCACCGTGGAGAGCCTGCGGGCCGCGCTGCGCAACCGGCTCGGCCTGGTCACCCGGGCCGACCTCGTCGCCCACGCCCGGCGCAGCGGCCTGCTCGACGGGCCGCCGGGGTCCCACGGGTCCCCTGGGGCCCGTGGGTAGCGGCCCCCGCGGGCGCCCGGCGATCCACCGGCCGCACGTCCTCGGCCCCGTGCGCAACCTGTGCCTGGCGCTGGCACTCCTCGGTGCGGTCGCCTACGCGGCGGACGCCCTCACGCAGGAACCGCTGCCCGTGCGGCCCGTCGCCGCCCTCGCCGTCGCCTCGGCCACCGGCGCCCTGGCGGTCATGGTCCGCGCGATGCCGAGGGTCCGCGTGCTGCTGAGCATGGTGGCCTGCGGGTTCGCCGCCCTGGCCGCCGGCCGGCTGTTCCACGCCGAGGCGGCGTACCCGGCGCTGGTCCTCCTGCCGGCGGCGGCGGTGTACGCGGTACGGGCCTGGCCCGAGGCGAGGACGCTGCTCGGCCAGGGCCGGGCCCGGGCCCTGATCGGCCGCCAGGAGCACTACGCGGGGCTCATCGCCGGGGAGCTCCACGACGAGGTGCTCCAGCTCCTGGCCCTCACCCGCCGCCAGCTCGACGCGGCCCTCGCCGAGGAGGACCCGCAGGCGCTGCGGCGCTCCGCCCGGACGGCCGTGGGCCGGCTCGACGAACTGGCCGCCGTGCTCCGCAGCATCGTCGCCACCCTCCACCCGGTGGCCCTGCGCGGACTGGGCCTGGCCGAGACGGTCCGCTCGCTGGCCGCGCGGGTGGCGGCCGAGAACGGCCTGATCGTGGACGTCGACGTCCAGGGCGAGCGGCTCGGGGCGGCGCCGTCGGCGGACGAGGAGGCGTGCCTGGCCGCCTACCGCGTCGTGCAGGAGGCCCTCGGCAACGTGGTCAAGCACGCGGACGCGGAACGGGTGCGGGTGTCCCTGGCGTACCGTCACCATCACGTCGTGCTGTCCGTCACCGACGACGGGCGCGGCCTCGCGCACACCTCCCCGACACCCGGACCGGGGTACGGGGTGGAGGGGATGCGCTGGCGGTGCGAGGCGTACGGCGGGACGTTCTCCCTCACCTCCGACGGCGCCGGGTGCGGTACCACCGTGCGGGCCGCCATCCCGCTCCCGGGGGAACGCCGCGGCGCGTGAGCGCCCGCCGTCCCCCTGTCCTGCCGTCCCCCCGTCCTGCCGTCAGGAGACGACGTCGGCCGGGCACAGCCGGCTGCCCGGCCGCCCGCGCAGGGCGGCGTCCACGCAGCCGCCCGGCAGGCCGTCGTGCGTGGTGGTGCCGAAGTTGGCGGTGACGGTCAGCGTGCTGTCGCCGAAGACGGTCCGCTGCACCAGGTGGTCCTCGGTCAGCCAGCGGAAGGAGGTCAGCGGCTCGGTGCCGGCCGCCTGGTGCAGCGGGGCGAAGTACTGCTGCAGGGCGGCCAGTTCACGCAGGTTCTGCGCGTCGCGCGGGTCCTTGTCGCTGAGCACGAAGTTGAGCGGGGTGTTGGAGAGCAGGGCCAGCAGCGCGCGCGTCGTCTTCTGCTCCGGCAGCTTCCCGAAGGGCAGCTCCCACCGTTCGGCGTTGACCAGCGAACCGTGCAGCGCCGTCTCGTACAGCGGCACCCGGTAGCGCGGGTCGTACATCGCCTTGAGGGCGGCGGCCACCCGGGCCTGGTGCTCGGGCTTGAAGTCCGCGGTGCGCACCGGCTTGAAGAAGGTGGCGGCGGCCCCTTCGGGCATGTAGCCGCCCCAGGCGGCGTCGTCCTTGGGGTCCTGCGGCCGGTTGTCGAAGTGTCCGGTCTCCATGGCCCACAGCCGTCCGTCCACCGGGGTCGCCGCGCCGTGGTCGAAGGCCAGCACCTGGTTGGCCCAGGCGCCGGCCGATTCCGAGCCGAGCACCAGCGGCCGCGCGGACGTGTCGTAGGAGCCGTCCGTCAGGCGCCGCATCCGGGCGAGGCGGTTGGCGCGGTCCTCGGCCATGGTCATCGCGTGGGCGGGGTCGTGGTCCCGGAAGAGCTCGCCCGCCGCGTCCACGTCCAGGAAGTAGCTGCCGGCTCCGTTGGCGACCAGCGAGCGGGTGCGGGCGGCGAGGTAGTGGTGCTGCGGCTCGGCCTGCTCGAAGGCCTGGGAGCTCAGGTAGCAGCCCTTGTTGCGGAAGCCGGGCTGCGGCGTCCCGTCGGCCCTGGCGACGCAGAAGCGGGGGTAGACGTTGTCCGGCCACACGGTGTTGGGGGAGGAGTCCTCGGTCTTCTGCTGGCCGTCGGCGAAGGAGTCGTACGGGCCGGCGAGGTAGCCGTCGGCCTCGGCGGCCCTGACGTCGGCGCCGGTCATCGGGGCGTCGTCCGAGTCGTAGCCGAGCCAGAGCCGGGAGACGCCGAGCGCCTTGAGCTTGTCGAGGTAGGCGGGCCGGCGGGCGCCGCCCCAGGCGTAGGCGTGGAAGGCGCCGAGCAGCTTCGCGGTCTGCGGGTTCTTCCGGATCTTCTCGGCCAGGCTGCCGAGTTGCCCGTGCTCGGCGCGCCAGTCGCGGTAGTCCGCGGCCGGGGCCACCGGGGAGCCGTCGGTGAGGGAGAGGACCACGGTGTACGCACCGGTGCCGTTCCCGGCGGCGAACCCGTGCTCGGCGGTGGCCCGCAGCCGCCCGTCCTGGGAGGCGAACGTCAGCGAGGTGCCGATGTCGGTGGGGACGATGTAGCCGGCGCCGGCCCGGCCGGTGCGCAGCGTGTAGCCCCACACGGGCATGGACAGCTGGGAGTCCAGCTCCTGCGCCTCGCCGACGAGCGCGCCGTCGGGGGAGTTCCAGAACGGGTCGTCGACGGGCACGGACAGCCCCTCGCCGCGCGGGAACTGGATCGCGCCGGCGGCCGGATCGGCGGCGGTCACCGGCCAGCGCACCGAGGTGTCGGCGCCGGTGGCGGTGAGGGTGACCAGCAGCCGGCCGTGGTCGGCGCGCACGTCGGCCCGCAGGCCCGCCTCCGGGTACGACCAGCCGGCGCCGTCCGCCGTCCTGGCCGGGGCGCTCGCCCGGCCCAGCCCGGAGGCGGTGGCAGCGGAGAGCAGGACCGTCCGCCCGTCGCCGGTGCGGGCCTCGGTCCGCAGGGTGGCGGTGTCGATGGTGGCCGTGCCGCCGCGGACGGGCACGTCGACGCGCCCGCCGTGGATCCGCACCCGCTGGGCGGAGCCGTCGGTGACGGCGCTCGCCGCGGTTCCGGAGAGCAGCGCGGTGGCCACCGCCAGGACGAGGACGGAACGCGGGACGTGGCGGCGGGCGGGGCGCGCGAGGGGTGACGCATAAGTGTCTGTGTGCATGACACAGTGATACGGAGTTTTCCTAAGAGGTCTTTAAGAACCGCTGCCGCTGCGCTCGCTGACGAACCACCACCGCTACGACGCCGGGATATCCAGCGAGAACCGGCCGCTCCTCGTCGGTCCGGCACCCCAGTACGGGCCCTTCTGCCGGTACTCGACGGACAGCGAGTACGTCCCGCTCCCCGGCAGCCGCACCCAGTCGCCGTGGAACTCGCCGGCGCGTTCCACCGTGGTGTCGGAGACGCTTCCCGACGACACCACCGCGCCCTTGTACGTGACGGTGTGGGACTGCTCGGGAAGGCACGTGTAGCTGCTCTTGGAGGTGTACCAGACGCCGCCCCACTTGTAGGAGCAGTTCCGGACGCGGGTGAGCGCGCGGACCCTGCCCTTGCCGTCCGTCTCCAGGCAGTTCTGGACGCGCGATTCCACCAGGCCGTCCCGGCCCTCGTAGTCGTACGCGTCGCCGCAGTACGTGTTCCCCCGGCGCGGGGTCACGCCCTCGTAGGGGGAGGCGAGGAAGTCCATGACCTTGTCGGCCACCCACGCGTCCCGGTGGATCTCGTTGTGCCCCAGACAGGGCGTCACCACGTTGGTCGCGCCGTTGACGGCCGAGGTCGTGCCCGCCCGCACCGGGCTGCTGCTGGGCACGCCGCCGACGATCCCGTCGCAGTAGTAGCCCGGCAGTTCGTTGGTCCGGCCCTCGCCCACGTTCGAACGGAAGGTGGCGTACCGGGTCGGGCCCGGTACAGACCCGGCCGGATCGTCCTCGCCCTCGTTCAGCTTCCGGACGAAGGCGGACCCTTCGGCCATCTCGGCACCGTAGACGGCCACCGCGGTCCCGTGGACCGGGGAGGCGATGCCCGCCCAGTGGGCGACCAGGGGGCTGCCGCCCGTCTTCCGCAGGTACCAGAGGGTGGACAGGCCGCCCATGGAATGGGCGACGAGGTCGACCTTCCCGTCGGGCGAGGTCCTCGCCTTCTCCTCGACGACCTTCCGGAGCTCTCCCGCGATCTCCTCGTTCCCCTTCCTGATCGAGTCGTAGCCCCAGGCGAAGAGCTCGTCCTCGGTGTAGCCGGCGCTGCGGAAGTACTTCTTCATGTCGTCGAACGTCGACGGGTTGCCGCTCCACCCGTGGACGAAGACGACCGGCCGGTGCCCGTCCGCTCGGGCGGCGGCCTGCGCCGGCGGGGGCTGGACCTGGGACAGGACCGCGGCGACCGCGCCCACGGCCACGATCGGGGCGAGGCGGCGTCGCACGGGACGGCGTCGCACGAGGTGCTCGACGCCGGTGCGGCCGGGCGGTGGGAACGTGCGGGAACGGGCCGGTGGCATGGGAACGTCCTCTCCTGGGGCCTGGCCCCGTCTTCCGACTGTCGTCTCTCGCTTCTCGGTTCTCGGTTCTCGGCTTTCGGATTTCGGCTTTCGGTTTTGCGAGAACCGTCGAACCGATCGTCATCGGCGGACGAACGCGGGGCATCGGTGGAAACCCGCACGATTCCTGCGGTTTTCCCGCAGCCGATCGTGCTGCCGGGAACGGTGGCGGGTTCTTGCGGCCCGGTGGCATTCCTGCGCCTGGCTGCCTCCGGCGCGGCGGTGAAAACATGACGTCCACTCGGGAAATTCACCCTGCACCCAGCCGGAGAGCCGTGATGAATCGCTGTGCCAACGGAAACCCGGCACCCACGGGCCGGCCCGGACCGCGGTGGTCCGTCCAGGCCTGGAGCCTGGTGGGACTCGGCTACCTGGCCGCCTTCGGCGCCGCCACGGTGGCGGCCGTCTACACGCTGGCCGGGCGGGCGGACCGGCTTCCCGGCTGGTTCGTCGACGTCTACGACGGATTGGTCTACTCCGGAGTCCTCGTGGCGGCGGTCGCCTTCCTCGTCGGCCGTCGACGGCTCGGGCTGAGCCGGTCCGAGCTGGGGCTTCCGCCGAGGAAGGAGGCGTTCTCCGTCGGCTCCCTGGTGGCGGTGGCCGCGGCCTATCTGGTGATGCGGATCGCCTTCGCCGTCCTCGCCCTCCTCCCGCAGCCGGAATCCGCGAAGGCGTCGGAGGTCCTGAACACCGGCATGAGCACGGGCAGGATCCTGCTCTGGTCCGCGACGGCCGGAGTCGTGGAGGAAGCCCTGCTGCTCGCCCTCCCGGTCGCCGTCATGGCCCGCATGCGGTGGCCGTGGCCGGCCCAGCTGGCGGTCCTGGTCGCCCTGCGGCTGCCCTTCCACCTGTACTACGGCGTCCAGTTCCTGGCCCAGGCCGTGATCTGGGCGGGAGGCCTCCTGTTCGTCTACCGCCGGTACAGGGTCCTCTGGCCGTTCGCGCTGGCGCACTTCCTCTACGACACGATCAGCCAGTCCCTGTACGGGAGGGCGAACCCGCTCCTGGGAGCCGCGCTGCTGGTCCTCGGCGGGTTCTCGATGGTGTGCGTGGCCAGAGGCCGGTTCGGACGGACGACGTGAAGGCCGTCGCGCAGGAGCCGTCCCGGTGAAGCGGCCCGGAGGCGGGCGCACCCGCCTCCGGGGCCGTGACGGCGGATCAGCCGCCGCCGTGCACTCCGGGGCCGCCACCGAGCCCGGCCGCCTTGCGAGGGGGCACGGCCAGACGGCACCAGACGTGCTGGTGGCCGTCGTGGAGCCGGGCCGCCCCGCACTCCAGGCTGAGGGCGGCGACGATGCCGAGGCCGCGCCCCCGCTCCCGCAGCCCCTCGCCGGGGAGCCGGCGCCCGCCCGCGTGGAAGGGGTGGTCCCGGCCGAGGTCGTAGACGCCGACGATCAGGCTGCCCGGAGCGCGGGGCTGCGAAGGGAAGACGTCGAGGCACAGCGCGTCCAGGCGCCCGCCGTGTTCGGCGGAGTTGGCGGCCAGTTCCGCCACGACGAGCCCGGCACACGCGATGACCTCGCCGTCGCAGTCGTGGGCCGCGAGCCACGCGCACGCGAGGCGCCGGGCGTCGCGCGAGGGGGTGGTGCCGAAGGCGTGCCGGCCCCACGTGACGGCGTGTCGGCGCCGTGTCTCCCAGGAACTCCAGGACATGGGATCCATTCCCTTCCCTTGACGGACGATCGGGACAACGCCAGTCTTTTCGACCGCACCCGATTCATCCAGGGGCAGATCTGCCAGGCGCCGGAAACATGCAGCCGGAAACATGGCACCGATTCCCGGAGCGGCGGGATTTCGCGGACCGGTGTCGTCAACGGTCCTGGCAGACACGGGAGATGCCCTGAAAGGATGGCCCGTGACCGGGAAAGGAAATTCGCAAAGAGACGCACGGGGTTTCCGGGCGGGAAGTCACCGGCCGCCACGGCGCCGGTCGCCGTCCGCGGCGGGGGAAGGGGAGGGCCTCGGTGCCGCCGGGCGGTCGGCGAAGGCCGCCCGGTAGTCCTTCGGGGTGACGCCCACGATCTTCCGGAAGTGGTGCCTGAGCAGGGCGCCGTCGCCCATGCCGGTCTCGTGGGCGATCTCCTCGATGTCCAGGGAGGTCTCCTCCAGCAGGTGCCGGGCGTGCAGGACCCGCTGCAGGGTCAGCCACTTGTGCGGGGTGGTGCCGATCTCCGTGCTGAAGCGGCGGGCGAGGGTCCGGGGCGACATGCGGGCCCGCTGCGCCAGTTCCGCCACGCTGTGCCGGGCGCCGAGGTTCTCCCGCATCCAGCCGAGCAGGGGCTGGAGACTGGCGCCCGGGTCCTCGGGGACCGGCAGGTCGACGAACTGGCGCTGCCCGCCCTCCCGGTGGGGCGCCACCACCATCTTGCGGGCGATCGCGTTGGCCGCGGCGGAGCCGAGCTCCCGGCGCACCAGGTGGAGGCAGGCGTCGATGCCGGCGGCCGTGCCCGCGCTGGTCAGGACGGTGCCGTCGTCGACGAACAGGACGTCGCCGTCGACCCGCGCCAGGGGGAAGCGGCGCGCGAAGGCGTCGACGTAGCTCCAGTGGGTGGTGCAGCGACGGTGGTCGAGGAGACCCGCGGCACCCAGCACGAACGCCCCGCTGCACACCGAGAGCAGGGTGGCACCGCGCCGGTGCGCGGCGCGCAGCGCGTCCAGGACGGCCGGCGGGTAGTCCTCGCGGATCGTGGCGGCGGGCACCGCCACCAGATCGGCGTCCCGCAACGCCTCCAGACCGTGCGACGGGATGACCCGGAACCCCGCACCGGTGGACAGCGGCGCGCCGGCGTTCTCGCCGCACACCCGGAAGTCGAACGGCGGCACGCCCTCCGGGGAGCGGTCGACGCCGAAGACCTCGCAGAGCACGCCGAACTCGAACGGGGCCACTCCGTCGACGAGCACGACGGCGACGGTGGTCAGCACGGCACCGGCCCGCCGCCGCGGGAGCGGGGCCCGCGCGCCGACGGGTGCCGGCGGCGGGCCCGCGCGGGTGCCGTGCTACGCCGCACGGTGGTAGAGCTTGGCCGCGACGGTCCACCGCTCGCCCACCTTGAGCAGGTTCAGGTAGTCCTCCATGGTGTTCCCGAACAGGCGCAGCCGGACCTTGACCAGGGCCATCTCGGGCGACAGGACGTCGATGAGGAGGATCTCGTCGTGCCGCGGCGCACCGGCCTCGGCGGGCGACTGCCGCCCCTCCATGACCGCCCGGTACGCGGTGCGCGGGCGCACCACGACCTCGCCGTCCTGTGCCGAGTACAGGACCGAGTCCGGGTGGAAGACCCGTTCGAACAGGTCCATGTCCTGGGTGTAGAGGAGGTCGAAGTAGTCCTTCAGCAGGCCTTCGATCCCCGAGCTGTCAAACCTCGCCCTGAAGTCGTTCACGGTTTCCCTTTCGTCGAGGACCGGCCGCACGGAGCGCGCCAGGGGTCCGCCGGGCGACGTACACGAAGAGTCTTCGCCTTCCCGGCCTCCTCCACCAGGGACGACAGCACCGTTCGCCCACAAGATCCTGCCAACCCGGACGAGCCGTGCGGCCCGCCACCGCACACCGGGGGCCCGCCGCCGCACCGCACGTCGGGGGCACCGCACACCGGGGGCCCGCCGCCGTCCGGCAGCGGGCCCCACGCGCGCGGGTGCCTTCACGCCGCCTTGGGTGCGACGATGTCCGCCTCGGCGGCGGCGCGCTTCACGGCCTCGCAGCCCTTCTGTGCACCCTGCCTGGTCGGGTAGGACTCGCCGACCGCGACGATCTCCCCGTTCCCCGCCTTGAGCCGGAACCTCCACTGGTGGGCCTTGTCCTCGTAGACCTCGAAGTGTGCGGCCATGCCGTCCTCCTGCCGGTGCTCGGGGCACTGCTCCTTCCAGCCTGCGAGCAGGCCGCGCGTTCGGCATCCCGGCTACGGACGGTGTGGCCGGCGGGTGCCCGGGTGGCGGTATTTTGCGGGGGAAGCGGCGTTCTCGTGACTCAGCGCTACCAGGTGCCGCCCGGGCGGGAGTGTCAGGCGAGCGCGGACCACGGCCGTCCGCCGGACGGGCGGAAGCCGACCCGCTGGAACTCGACCGGCAGTGCCCCGTCCGGCAGGTGCCGTTCCGCGGAGAGCACCTCGTGCTCCAGGCCGAGCTCGTCCGCGAGGGCGCGCAGGCGGGGCCAGTTGCCGATGCTGCTGAATCCCGGGGTGAGCCGGCCCTGCCCGGTCAGGTGGCGGGGTGCCCGTGCCCGGTAGGCGCTCGGGATTTCCGGCAGCCCCCGCCGGCATGGGCCGGGCGGCGTCAGCCGCCGTTGCCCAGACCGCGGTCGGGGGCGCTCATGTCGCCCGTCCGGGGGATCCCGTCGGCGATCCCGTAGCGCAGGAACACCGTGCCCGTGGGGCCGGCCACCGGCGGTTCGAGGAGCGTGACGTTGGTGGGCACCGCACCGGTGTCGAACACCTTCTTGCCGACGCCGAGCACGATCGGGTGCACCCACAGGTCGAGCCGGTCGAACAGCTTCTCCCGCAGGAGGGTCTGCACCAGGTCCAGGCTCCCGACGACCTTCACGTGCTCGTGCCGCTCGCGGATCCCGCGCACCGCGGCGACCAGGTCCGGGCCGAGCTGCGTGGAGCCGGCCCACGGGAGGTCGGGCTCGCCGCGGGAGGCCACGTACTTCGGCACGCTGTTGAAGAGCCCGGCGAACGGGCCGCCCTCCTGCTTCGGCCAGTACGCGGCGAAGATGTCGTAGGTGCGCCGCCCGAGCAGGAGGGCGTCCGTGCCCTCGTACGCGGCGGCGATCTGCGCGCCGGTGGTCTCGTTCAGCAGGGGCGCCTGCCAGCCGCCGAACGGGAACCCCTCGGGGTCCTCGTCGGGCCCGCCGGGCGCCTGCGCGACGAGGTCGAGGGTCGTGAACAGCTCGATGTGGATGAGGCCCATTGCCTTGCTCCCGATGAGTGGGTCGTGCCGGTCGGTCCGGTCGGGATGCAGACCCGCGGCCGCCGGGAAACTCATCGCTCCGACGGCAACCGGTACTCCGCGTCGCGGATCGCTCACGCCATGGAATCATGCGCCGGCCGCGGGCGGACGACTGTGCGGATCGGCACCGCGCGGAGCCCCCGACTGTGCGCTCGCGCACCGGACGCCCCCGGCGGCCGACCTAGATTCGACGGCGGTCCGCGGGGCAGGGCGCGGGCCGGCTGACGCAACGTCCGGCTGGAGGGGATTCGATGCTCAAGGTACGCGCACTGGCACTGGCGGCGGTCGCCGCGGGATCGCTCGCGCTCGGGACGGCCACCGCCGCACCGGCGTCGGCGACCACGACCGACGTCTGCCAGGAGTGGTGGGACGGCAACACCTACGGCGCCATGTGCCCCCGCTCCGACAGCCACATCGTCTTCCGGGCGATGGCGGTCTGTCAGAACGGCGAGAACGTGTACGGCCCCTGGAAGCCGACCGGCAGCGGCCTGTGGAGCTACGCCTACTGCACCAGCGTGAACTCCTCGCTCCTGGACTACTACCCCCAGTTCAAGTAGGAGCCGACGGCAACGCCGATGGGGCCACCGGGAATCCCGGTGGCCCCATCGCCGCTCAGCCCGCCGGGCGGTCCAGGACGGCCCCGACGATCCGCACGAGCCGTTCGCCCGCGTGCTCGACGCTCCGGTTCTGGGCGCTCACCTGGGCCCCTTCGAGGGCGAAGGTGATCTCCGCGGCCGCCCCGTCCGGGTCGGGCAGCCCGGCCCGGACGCACAGGTCGGCGAGGCGGCGCAGCTGGCGGGCCTTGTGGGCCTCGATCAGCCGGCGCGCGGGGTGGGTGCGGTCGGGCAGTTCCGCGATGGAGTTGATGAACGGGCAGCCCCGGTGGGAGATCCCGGGGAGCCCGTCGGCGATGAACCGGGCGATCCCGAGGATCTGCGCCCGGGGGTCGTCGGGGTGGGCGGTCTCCAGCCGGTCGAACGCGGCGGTGTAGTCGGCCGCGACGATCCGCAGCCATTCCTCGGCCAGCGCGTCCTTGGTCGCGAAGTGGCGGTACAGCGCCATCTTGGTGGTCTCGGCCCGGTCGGCGATCGCCTGGACGCCGACCGCCCTGATCCCCTCGCGCGAGAAGAGCTCCTCCGCCGCGTCGAGGATCCGTTCCCGGGGCGGCAGCTTGGCCACCCGGCTCCGCCTGCTGACTCTCGCCGTGTCCGCCATGTCACCCTCCGCCGGTCCGCCCGATGGGGCGTCGAGCCGCCTGGCCGCAATGCTACGGTACCGATCAGTCCCACGCGATACCGATCGGTATCGTGCGAGACCTTTCGGTATCGTTTCCCCTGGCCGGATCTGGACGGACGAAGAAGATGAAGCTCTCCGAGTACGCGGACCACGACGGCGTCGCCCTGGCCGCCCTGGTGGCCCGCGGCGACGTGACCGCCGCCGAACTCGCCGCGACCGCCCGACTGGCGTGCGAGGCGGTGAATCCGCGGATCAACGCCGTCGTCGAGACCTGGCCCGCCGAGGACGCGCCGGCGCCGGGCAGCACGCCGCTGGCGGGGGTGCCCTTCCTGGTCAAGGACCTCGCCGTCGCGATGGCGGGCAAGCGGGTGGAACTGGGCAGCCGCCTCGCCGCCGGCAACGTCGCCGCGGCCGACTCCTCGCTCATGGCCCGCTTCCGCCGAGCCGGACTGGTGACGCTCGGGCGCACGGCGACCCCGGAGTTCGCCTACAGCACCACCACGGAAGGCGTCCTGTACGGCGCCACCCGCAACCCCTGGGACCCGGACCGCAGCCCCGGAGGCTCCAGCGGCGGCTCGGCGGCCGCCGTAGCCGCGGGCATCGTCCCCCTCGCGCACGCCACCGACGCGGCCGGCTCCATCCGCGTCCCCGCCGCCGCCAACGGCCTGTTCGGGCTGAAGCCCACCCGCGGCCGGATCTCCATGGGCCCCGACGCGGACGAGGTCTTCAACGGGCTCGCCGTCCACGGCGCCCTCAGCCGCTCGGTCCGCGACAGCGCCGCCCTGCTCGACCTCGTCCACGGCCCCGAGGCCGGCGACCCCTACACGGCCCCGCGCCCCGAGCGGCCCTACGCACAGGAGGTCACCCGCTCCCCGGGCAGCCTCAGGATCGGCCTCCTCACACAGCCCTGGGGCGGCCGCACGGTCGATGGCGCCATCATCGACGCCACCCTGCGCTCCGCACGGCTCGCCGAGTCCCTGGGCCACCGGGTGGAGGAGGTCCGGGTCGATCTCGGCACCGGCTGGGAGGAGTTCGTCCTGGCCAACGCCCGCCTGTGGAGCGCCAACCTGGCGACCTGGATCGACGGCCTCGCCGCAGCCTCGGGCCGGCCCGTCGACCCCACCACCGTCGAACCCGAGATGCTCGCGAGCCACGCCTACGGGCGGGAGGTCAGCGGCACCGAGTTCGTCCACGCGCTCGCGATGCGCAACACCGTCGCCCGCGCGATCGGCCGCTACTTCACCGAGTACGACCTGCTGCTCACCCCGACCCTGCCCGAACCGCCCGTCCCCCTGGGCACGTACGCCGAGGGCGCGGAGGGCGCCGACGGCCCCGGCTGGCTCCGGCAGGTCTTCCACCGCTCGCCCTTCACCGCCGTGTTCAACGTCGCCGGCACCCCCGCCATGTCCGTGCCCCTGCAGACCGACCCCGCCACCGGCCTGCCCATCGGCATCCAGTTCGCCGCGGGCCACGGGCGCGAGGACGTCCTCTTCCGCCTCGCCGGACAGCTCGAACAGGCCGCCCCCTGGGCCGGCCGGACCCCCGCCGTCTGGGCGGGCGACCACCACGGGGCCTGACCCACCGGCCCGCCCCGCCACGACCGGGATACCCGCGTGACGACCGCATGATCATCGGCGATACTCTTCGCCGGACGATCGGGGGCACGAACCATCACGGGCGCTCCCCGAATCCTGCACATCCGGCGTCACTTCGCCTCAAGGGGGACCATCCGTGACCATTCGTCATCGCGTCGGCCTGGCCGCCGCGGTTGCCGGCTCGGCGATATCCGGGGCGGTTCTCCCCTCGGTCGCCCACGCGGCCGACCAGAGTGTGCTCCACGTCGACAACGCCTACGGGTCGGCCTGTTCGGACGCCGGGAGCGGGGCGCAGGACCGGCCGTTCTGCACCGTCCAGGCCGCCGTGGACGCGGCGCAGCCGGGCCAGACGGTCCAGGTCGCGACGGGCGGCTCCTACCGTGAATCGGTCACCGTCAGGCACTCCGGGCTCCCCGGCAGGCCGATCGTCATCAAGGCCGACATCCCCTACGGCATGCCCCAGACGATCCTCGGCATCCGTTCCTGGGACGCGGGTTCGAAGCCGGCCGCGCACGCCCTCGTGTTCTCCGGCGTGCACGACGTCACGGTGTCGGGCTTCCAGTTCGAGGCACCGCAGGAGGGCGTGCTCGTCCAGGACGCCGACCGGATCGTGGTGAACCGGAACACCGTCCTCGCCGGCGACCCCGTGTTCAACGGCGTCCCGTCCTCCTACCCGGACCCGGCGCCCGCCGTCCGCATCACCGGGAAGACCACCGCCACCACCGTGAGCCGCACGAGGGTCCAGGGCCAGGGGACGGTCGGCATCGCCGTGGACGCCGGGGTCTCCGGGACGGTCATCACCACCGACCTGGTGGTGGAGGGCCGCACGGGCGGCGTCGTGGCCACCGACGCCCCGGGCACCGTCGTGGCGAGCAACACCTTCGCCGGGAACTGCGGGAACGACGTCCTGCTCGCCGGGAGCTCCTCGGGGGCCGCGGTGACGAACAACGTGATCACCAAGCTCCCCGCGGGCTCCTGCACCGACGAGGCCCTCAAGTCCGCCGCCGGCCTGTCGGTCTCGGCCGGTTCCGTCCCCGGGACCAAGGCCGACTACAACAGCGTCGTGCACGCGGCCGGCGGCGCCGGCTACCTCTGGGGCGGCACCCCGTACACCGCCGCCTCCGACTTCAGGGCCACCGGTCAGGGCGCCCACGACAACGAGGCCGACCCGAAGTTCGGGTTCTACAGCAGCGACTACGCGCCCCGGGCCGTCGAGGGCCTGACGGACGCGGCCGACGCCACCGCGCCGGGGATGCTGGACACCGACTTCTACGACCACCCGCGCGCGGACCACCCGGCGATCGCCAACACCGGTACCGGGCCCGGCTACTACGACCGCGGCGCGGTCGAGCTCCAGGACGACACCTCCGTGCAGCTGTCGGCGATCCCCTACGCCACGGCGGGCCACCCGCTGAACGCCCGGATCCAGACCTTCTACCGGACCGGCTGGGCGCCGGCCGGTGCCAAGCTCGACTTCGGCGACGGCAGCACCCCGGTGGACGTGAACCCGGGCAGCGGCCTGGAGCTCGACCACGACTACCCGGCGCCCGGCACCTACACGGCGACGCTCACCGCGACCAGCCGGACCGGCCTGGTCTTCACCGGCATCGCCAGGTTCACGTTCGCCCCGGTGGGCGCCCTCCGGCTCAACCCCCAGGTGAGCGTCGCCGACCAGGCCACCGCCCGGGTCGCCTTCCACGACGCCACCTCCAGCCCGTGGCCGGTCGCCCGCTACGCCGTGGACTTCGGCGACGGCACCGCCCCCGTCGTCACCGACGGCCGGACCTCCCCGGACGGCCTGACGCACGACTACGGCGTCGGCGGCTACTACACCGTCACCGAGACCGTCACCGATGACCACGGCCGCCAGGCCACGGCGTCCGTGCAGGCCTCCGTCCCGGGCCCGCAGGCCGGGACGCCCTTCACCGGCTACCTCGGCGGCCCGGCCACGCAGGTCGGCCTCTTCGACAACGGCCGCTGGAACATCGACTACGGCAAGACGACCGGCCACGTGAACGAGCGCCGGGCCTTCGGCGAGCCCGGCGACGTCCCGGTGGTCGGCGCCTGGGAGAACACCTGCCAGTGCCAGCTGGGCATCTACCGCCCGAGCACCGCCACGTTCGGCCTGCAGCTGCGGGACGGGTCCGTCACCGCCGTCCGGTTCGGCGAGCCCGGCGACGTCCCGGTGGCCGGCGCCTGGGACCACAACGGCCACGACCAGCTCGCCGTCTACCGCCCGGCCACCGGCACCCTGGCCGTGCGCCACGACGACACCAGCGTGACGACCCTGCAGTTCGGCGGGCCGGGCGACCTCCCGGTGGCCGGCGACTGGGACGGCGTGCACCACGCCCAGTTCGGCCTCTTCCGTCCGGGCCGCAGCGCCGGCGAGCCGAACACCTTCCTCCTGCGCCACGACGACGGCAGCGTCTCCACCGCCTCCTACGGCGTCGCCGGCGACCTGCCGGTGGTCGGGGACTGGCAGGCCGCCGGGCGCACGACGTTCGGGATCTTCCGTCCGGGCAGCCACGTGTTCGCCCTGAGCAACGCCTACGTCGGCCGGGGCGACACGGTGTTCACGCTCTACGTCTGACGTCCGGGGATACGGCGGCCGGGGGCGGGTCAGCTGTGGTTCCAGGTCACCTCGAAGGCGCTGCCGGCGCCGAGGGGCGAGGTCGTGGCCAGGACGGTGTGGTCGTGGTCGGCCATGGTGATGTTCTCGGGGCCGAAGTCGCCGATCGGCTTGCCGTTGGCCTTGGCGCCGGTGAAGGCGACGGTGCCGAAGTCGGTCAGCGGCAGCGGCCCGGACAGGGTGGACGGCGCCTCGGCGATCACCTCGGCCGAGGCGAGCTTCGCGCTGGCCAGGGTCTTGTGCTGGACGTGGCTCCAGTGCCGGGTCTCGTCGGTGATCGTCAGGGTGAACCTCCCGGTGGTGGTCGCGGTGACGCTCGCCGCGAAGTGGTCGCCGGGCTCGACCTTGTCCTTGTAGAACACCGGGTACGCCGGGTACATCTCGAACCAGGCGTAGTACTGCGGCTTGCCGCCCACGCAGTCCGCCGAGCTGCCGTTCTGCTCGACCGAGCGGCTGCCGTCGCCGTCCAGGCCCACCCAGAAGCTGGAGTAGGTGTCCTCGGTGGTGCAGTGCGCCTCCGGCTGGACCCAGCTCGCGCTGACGCTGGTGAACTTGGCGCCGGTGGCCGCGTAGCCGGCCCAGTTGGCGCTGGTGCCGTCGGCACGGCCGTCGTGCGGCCCGCCCTGGTGCGCGTCCCCGTCCGGGCGCAGCAGCGGTGCCCGCAGGAGGGCCGGTGCGGCCGGGCCGGCGGGCCGGGCGAGTGCGGGGGTGGTGGCCAGGAGGGTGGCCGCCGCGGCGAGGGCGGCGGTGGCGAGCATGCGGTGGCGGGCTGCGGGCATGGTGCGGTGCTCCCTGGGGACGGGCGGGGGAATCCGGGCTGACGGTCAGTCACTCACGGTAGTTCTGCCGGTGCGTCAGGCGGGGTGACGGGTCTCGGAATCCTCGTGGCTTCACCCGTAAGGCCGGACGGCCAAACCGGGGTCCTTGCCGCATTGTCACTGGTATTGGCGCGAACCATCATTCATCCGTGGAAGCCGTTTCGGCCGACCGCGAGCAATCGGCAAAGGACTTGACGGACCATCACTCGTACACAGTATTTTTTGCGACGACAGGATGTGGGCGTTGCCACTCCTTGACCCCGGCCTGCGTCCATCCGTGGTCCGGGGGTGGTGTGGCCCGTCGCCGGTGTTCCGTCGTGCATCCCGGGCCGGCCGCCGGCCGGAATCTTTCCAGAAAATTCTCAATTCGCTTGGGGGAAACAGAAGATGACTCGCAGGACATTATCCTTGCAGCGGATATTCGGTATGGCGGCCGCGGCCGCCTGTGCCGTCGCCGCCTTCTCCGCCCCGGTGGCCGGTGCCGTCACCGGCCCCGCGGCCGCCGACGGTTCTTACGCCTACACCGCCAAACTCACCATCGGCGACAACGCGCGCGCCTGCACCGGCGCCCTCGTCGACCGGTACTGGGTCGTCACCGCCGCGTCGTGCCTCGCGGACGACCCCGGCCGGCCGCAGGGCCTCGCCGCGGGCGTGCCCAAGCGCAAGGTGACCGTGACCGTCGGCGACAAGAGCGCCGACGTCGTCGAACTGGCGCCGCGTCAGGAGCGCGACCTCGTCATGGCCCGCCTGGCCCTCCCGCTGAACGGCATCGCGCCGCTCGCCGTCGCCACCACCGCGCCCGCTCCGGGCGAGAGCCTGCGGGTGCCCGGGTACGGGCGCACCGCGGACGAGTGGGTGCCCGCCAAGCCGCACACCGGCCTGTTCGGCGTCGACGCCGTCCAGCCCACCGGCGTCACCGTCACCGGTCAGGGCGGCGCCGCGATCTGCAAGGGCGACACCGGCGCCCCCGTCGTGCGCGAGACCGGCGGCAAGGCCGAGCTCGTCGCCGTCGCCGCCCGCTCCTGGCAGGGCGGCTGCCTCGGCACCGACCCCGCCGAGACCCGCACCGGCGCGATCGGCACCCGCACCGACGACCTCGCCTCCTGGATCGGCGGTCTGGTCAACCGCGCCTACCAGGTCGTCAATCCGGCCAGCGGCCGCTGTCTCAACGTGTCCGGCGCGGGCCCGTGGCCCAACAGCACGCCGATGATCCTGTGGGACTGCGTCACCGGCCAGGCCAACGAGACGTTCGTCCTCGCCTCCGCCGACAAGCAGGCCGCCGGTCCGGCCGCCGCGCTGCTCAACCCGGTGAGCGGACGCTGTGTCGGCCTCTCGGGCACCAGCGCGACGTGGGGCAACTTCACCCCGGTCGTCCTGTCCGACTGCGTGCCGGGCGCGGCCAACGAGCAGTTCCAGCTGACCGCCTCGGGCCAGCTGCTCAACCCGGCGAGCGGGCGCTGCCTCAACGTGGCGGGCGGCGGCCCGACCTGGGACAACAGGACCCCGATCATCCTGTGGGACTGCGTGCCCGGCCAGGGCAACGAGACGTTCCGGATGACGGCCGACGGCCAGTTCCTCAACCCGGCCAGCGGGCGCTGCCTCAACGTGTCGGGTGCCGGCCCGGTCTGGGACAACGGCACGCCGGTCATCCTGTGGGACTGCCTCCCCGGCGCGGGCAACGAGAAGTTCGCGTTCGCCGCGTAAGGCACGGACGGGGGGGGGGGGGGGGGGCCGGGGCCCCGCCCCCCCCCCCCCCCGCGCCGCCCCCCCCCCCCCCCCCCCCCCGGGCCCCCCCCCCCCCCCCCCCCGGCCACCCCCCNNNCGCCCCCGGGCGCTCTCTGTCACCGCGACCGGGCCCGCCCCCCCCCCGGGGGGGCGGGGGGGGGCGCGCCCCCCCCCCCCCCCCCCACCACCGTGTCCGCGGGAAGCCGCCGCCGAAGCCGAAGGGGCCCCGCCGGACACGGGCCGGCTCAGGACGCGGCCAGGGACTCCAGTCCGTCGAGGCTGTCGTCGGTCACCTTCGCGAGGCCCGTGCGACGGGCGAGGGCCAGGGCCCGGGTCCAGCAGTCCCGGGCGGCGCCGGTCCGTCCGGAGCAGGCGTGCACGGTGGCGGTCGTGTGCAGGGCCACGGCGGCGGCGCTGCGGTCCCCGAGCGCCTCGGCGGTGGACAGCGCCTCGGCCAGGGCCTCCAGGGCCTCCTGCCCCCGGCCGAGCGCGGCCAGGGACGCGCCCAGGCCGGTCAGCGTCGTGGGCACCACGGAGGGCAGTTCGCGGCGGAACACCTCCGCGTACCGCCCTCCGCCCCGACTCTCTCCCGACTGCCCCGACCGCCGTCACCCCGGACACCGGCTGGGGCGCCTGAGCGCGCCGAAGGACCCCGCCCGCCCGCACGGCACCCGCGGCTACGCGGGCACCGTGCGCAGCAGCGCGTCCGCCAGTTCCCGGGGGCGGCTGAGCGCGGCCAGGTGGCCGCCGGGGATCTCCTCGATCTCCAGGCCCAGCCGCTCCCGGACGATCCCGCGCTGGAACTCCAGGGGGAAGAAGCGGTCCTCCCGCCCCTGGAGGAAGCGGGTCGGCACCTGCGGCCAGCGCGTCAGCGGCCACGGCTGGGCGAACAGCGCGGAGGGCGGCGGCGAGCCGCCGGCGGACAGCGCCTCCTCGGTCACCTCGGCCGGGACGTCGTGGAAGAAGTCGGTCCGCAGGTCGAACCCGGGATCGGGGCCGCGCCCGGTGGCCGCCGCGTAGTCGGAGCGGGCCTCGGCCTGGCCGGTGTCCTCCCACCACTGCCCGGCCGTTTCCCCGGGGGCCGGGACCATGGCGTTGAGCAGCACCAGCTCGGCGACGGGCACCGGCAGCCGCCCGCACACCAGCGGAGCCGAGAAACCCGCGAGGGACTGCGCCACCAGGACCAGGGGAGTGGCGAGGCCGGCGTGCCGTTCCACCGCCGAGACGATCGCCTGCGCGAACTCCTCCAGGCCCGCCGAGTCGTCGCCCGGCAGGTCCATCGTGACCACGTCGTGCCCCCGGTCCCGCAGCTCGGGCACCAGCCGGTGCCAGAACCAGGCCCGGCCGTCGGCCCCGGGAACGAGTGTGAAGGTCGCCATCGCGGTCCTCCTCCTTGCGGGTCGCACCCGCACGCCTCCTGCGTGCCCTTCGACGCTATCGGGCGCCACCGACACCGGCCCGGCCGGCGGCGACCGGGACGAATTGCCGAGGTTGTCCGGGGTGTCGGTGAGGGGCGGGCAATCCGTATTGATGTCCGATCCGCATCGATGTCCGATTCACAGCATTCACCCGGTTGGCTGGATTCATCCTGCGGCGTTATCGGGATTGGTCTTGACCATTGCCCGGCGTGCTTGGCATGCTGGCAACGGCCGTAACCGATCATGGGTTCACGTGGTTCACGTGGTTCGGGCCGTGGATCGGTTATGTGCCACATTGTGAGACGGGGGACGAATGGGCGAGTGGTCGCCGGGGGCGGCGCGGCACGGCCGGTGCCGCGCGGTCGAATGACCGTCGAATAGTCCGTCTCGCGATCCGAGAACCCGTCGGTGCTGGTCGAGGGCAGTGGAAATGCCCCGCCGAGGGCACCGTTGCAAGCTTTTGCGGTATCCCCCCACATTTTCCTCCGTGGTGCACCGGGCTGCCGAAAAGCGCGGTGGGCCGATTTCGCCTGCCCGCTTTTCCGGCCGCCTCCCGCATGCGTATTTGGTGGATTGCCAGAGAATTGGAGGTCTGCGTCAGACGTGCAAGGAAATCTGATCACCCAGGAGTCCGTGGCGGTCGCCGACGCGCCCCGGGGCGCGTCCGCGGGCCGCGCCGACGAGCTGTGGGCCCGGGTGGCCCTGCCGCCGGCGTCGCCCGAGCCGCCCGCCGAGCCCGTCGCCGCCCCGGGCCTGCGCCGTGCCCTGGCGATGGTGGACGAGGGCGTGTTCACCAGCCGCGCCAACCGGGCCTGCGGCTCGTACGTGGCGCGGGCGGTGCCGTCGGCCGGGGCCGTGTACCCGTACGAGTTCGCCGTCCTCGCCGTGGAGGACGGGGTGCCGACGGCCTACCGGCTGGACGCCGACCGCCGCATCTGCGCCCGGCTGGCCGCGGGGGAGCGGGTCGCCGCCGCGCTGGCGGCGTCCGCGCTGGCCGTCCCGGACGACGGCGGAGCCCTGGTGGTCACCCTCACCCGGCCCTGGCTGTCGATGCGCAAGTACGGCGACCGCGGATACCTGTACACCCAGCTCGACGCGGGCCACGCGGCCGCCAACCTCGTCCTGGCCGCGGCCGGCCGCGGGGCGCGGGGGACGCTGCGGCTGCGCTTCCCGAGGGAACCCCTCTCGGAGCTGCTGGAGGCGGGCGAGAACCACCGGGAGATCCACTCCGCGGTCCTGGTGCCGGCCGCCACGGACACGGCGGGCGCGGCCGACGGCCCGTGGACCCGCTGGACGGTGCACGACAGCACCGACCGGGACCTGCGCGGGCCCACCTGGCGGTCGTGGCTGGAGAGCGCGTGCTGGGACTCCCTCGCCGTGTGGCCCGAGCACCCCGGCTCTCCGGCACCCCGCACCGCGCCCGCTCCACTGGCACACATCCGGACCGACCGTCGGACACCGCCCGGCGAAGGCGGCCTGGGGGACCGGAACGGATGGCCGGAGCTGATCGGGACGCGCGTCTCCAGCAAGGCGTTCACCGGCGAACCCGTCTCCGCCGACGCCGTCTGGCGGGCGGTCTCGGCCCTGTCGACACCGCTGGAGACCGACCTGCCCGGCATCTCCCCGCTGTCCGCGACCCTCGTCCTGCGCTCGACGACCGAGCCCGGGCGGGACGCGGTGTACCGGCTGGACACCGGTGAGCGGCAGCCGGGCCGGCTGCCGTCCACCGACGAGGTGGCCCGGGCCTGCATGCAGCAGCGCGCCCTCGCCGGGGCCGGCGCCGTCCTGCTGCTGCACGTGCCGCGCACCTCGCTCGCCGGCGCCGGCTCGGCCGCAGGCGCCGAGAGCCTGCGCGAACTCGCCTTCCGCTGCGGCGCGTTGGGCCAGTTGCTCTACCTCGGCGCGAACCGCGCGGAGGTCGGGGTGACCGCCATCGGCGGCTTCGACTCGCCGCTGTGGCGCACGCTGGCGGGGCTGCCGGAGGACGACGAGATCCTCTACGCCCTGCTGCTCGGCCGCCCGGACGACTCGGGCGTCAAGTTCGACCGGCTTGCCACCGCGCACGCCCAGAACGAGCGGTGAACCCGATGAACCCCGTCCTTCCCGGTGTCCTCACCGAAGTCCTCGCCCGCCACGGCGACCGCGTCGCCGTCACCGACGCGGGCGGATCGCTGCGCTACGCCGAACTCGCCGACCGGGCCCGCGCCGCCGCGGAGCGCATCGCCCGCTTCGACGTACCGGACGAGCGCGCCAGGGTCGGCCTCTACGCCACCAACTCCGTGGACTACGTGGTCGGTTACCTCGCGGTGCTGTTCGCCGGCGGCGTCCCGTTCCTGGCCGACTCGGCCTTCGGGCCGTTCGAACTCTCCCGGATCGCCGAGGACTGCGGGCTGGACCTGCTGATCCACGCCCCGGGCGCGGACGTCGACGCCATCGTGGACGAAACCCCTCAGGGAGACGGCGAGTTCGGCGCCCTCACGGTCAGCCGGGTGCGCCGCTCCGAGACCCCCCGACCGCAGCTGCTGGACGACACCGAGGTCTGCCGCTTCACCTCCGGCTCCACCGGACGGCCCAACTGCATCGAGTTCTCCGGCGCGGCGGTGTCCGCGGCGGCCGCCAACTGGGTCGAGGGAACCGGCCTCTCGGCCGAGGACCGGATCGCCTGCTTCGCCGCGCTCTCCAACGGCCTGGCCTTCAACACCTCGCTGCTGGCGGCCTTCCTGCCGGGCGCCTCGCTGCACCTGTCGCACGGCCTGCCCACCGCCACCCGCGTCGTACGGCTCCTGGAGAACACCGCCGCCACCCGGCTGGTGGCCTTCCCCGCGCTGTACGAGTCGATCGTGCGGCGCGCGCCGAAGGAGGGCTTCGCCGGCGTGCGCACCGCGATCTCCTCCGGCGCCCCGCTGCGCGAGAGCGTCCGCGAGGAGTTCACCCGGCTCACCGGCGTGCCCGTCCACAACTACTACGGCGTCGCCGAGACCGGTCCGCTGACGTTCGCCGCCGACGGCGCCGGCAGCGGGCTCGGGGCACCCCTGCCCGGTGTGCGGCTGCTCGCCCCGGAGGAGGGCATCCGGGTCCGGAGCGAGTCGATGGGCTCGCGCTACCTCAACGCCCCCGGCGTCTTCGAGGAGCGCGTCGACGCCGAGGGCTACTACCGCACCGGCGACCAGGGCCACCTGGTCGACGGCGCGCTCCACCTGACCGGACGCACGAGCCGGCTGGTCAACGTGGGCGGGCGCAAGATCGACCCGATCGAGATCGCCGAGGTGCTGCGCGGGGCCCCCGGAGTGCTGGACGCGGTCGCCTTCGAGGCCGAGAACCAGCACGGCGAACCGACCCTGGCCGCCGTCGTCGCCGTCGAACCCGGCGTCACCGCACAGTCCCTGCGCGCCCACTGCGCGGCCACGCTCCCCGCGTTCAAGGTGCCCGGAATCCTCCGCCCGGTGGACAGCATCCCGGCGAACTCGATCGGCAAGCCGTCCATCGAGCGCCTGCGGCGGCTGCTCACCGAGCCGTCCCCCGGCAACTGACCTCCAAGACCCCAAAGAACCCCACGACCCCCAAGACCCTTTACGAGACACAGGAATTCCCCATGGACAACACCGCCCTGCGCGCCAAGATCCTCGAACTCGCCATCGCGGCCGGGGACGGCAGCGTCTCCGCCGACGAACTCGCCGGCGCCGACTACTCGCTCCGCGACGTCGGGTACTCCTCGCTCTCCTACATGCGCCTGATCGACAGCATCGAGAACGAGGTCGGCGTCTACCTGGACCCGGAAGCGCCCATCGAGCACTACGAGTCCATCGACTCCGTCACAGCCCTCGTCGTCGCCAGCGGCATCGGCGCCGATGCCTGAGGCCCCGACGCCCGGGACCCCGACGCCCGAGGCGCCGACGGCCGGGCAGCCCCGCTCCACCATCGGGATCGTCGGCCTCGGCCGGCTCGGCTCGGCGCTGAGGTCGCTCTGCGAGGCGGACGGGACGAGGGTCACCCTCACCGCCACCCGCCGCGGCGGCTGGGCCGCCGAGGCCGTCCCGGACGTCCTCGTCGACACCAGCGCGCCCGACGCGCACCCCGAGGTCCTCGACTACTGCGCCTCCCGCCGGGTCCCGCTCGTCGCCTGCGTGTCCAACCTGACGGACACCCAGTGGAAGGCGCTGGCGGAACTGGCCCAGGAGGTGCCGGTGGTCCGGGCCACCAACCTCGCCTTCGGCCACTACCTCCAGGTGCGCATCGCCGAGCTCACCGCCGCCCTCACCACGGGCCGCTTCGAGGCGACCACCACCGTCCGGGAGCGCCACCCGCTCGGCAAGGCGCACCGGCCGAGCGCCACCGCGCTGGCACTGGCGGACACCTGGGCGCGGGCCGGCGGCCCGGCGGTGGCCGACATCTCCGACGAGCGGGCCGGACTGCCCGTCAGCGAGCACGAGCTGACCCACACCTGGGACGGCGAGGCGCTGCACGTGCGCCACCACGTCGGCAGCTGGACGGTGCCCGCCCGGGGCGCACTGGCCGCCGCCGCCTGGGCCCGCACCGCGCCCCCCGGCCTGGTCACCATGCGCACGGTCTTCGACGAACTGACCGCCCCCACACACCCGACCGCCCCCACACACCCGACCGCCCCCACACACCCGACCGCCCCCACACACCCGACGACCCCGACACACCCGACGACCCCGACCGCGAGGAGCGCGACATGACCACCGCCGAACCGGTGCCGCCGACCCCGGCCGAACGCCGGCTCGTCCTCCAGGTGGCGACCGGCGCCCGGATGCTCTCCCTCGACGGCCACGACGACTTCAACCAGGGCCAGATCTCCGCCCGGATCCCCGGCCGCGACGAGTTCTTCATCAAGAACGCGCTGGTGGGCTTCGACGAGGCCACCCCGGAGAACGTCGTGCGCTGCCCGGTGGACCACACCCTGCCCGCGCCGCCCCTGGCCCCGCCGGAACTGCCGCTGCACCAGGCCATCTACCGGGCCCGCCCGGACGTCAACGGCATCGTCCACAGCCACGCGCCCCACACCCTGCTGTTCGGCGCCACCGACCTGCCGATGCGCCCGATCTCCCACGACGGCGCCTACTTCCGCGACCGCATCGGCCTGTTCACCGAGACCAGCAACACCGTCCTCGACATCGAGACCGGCGACCACATCGCCAGGGACCTCGGCGAGCACCCGGCCGTCCTGCTGCGCAACCACGGCGGCGTGATCGTCGGCAAGAGCGTGCGGCACGCGTCCGTCTTCGCCCAGGTGCTGGAACGGGCCTGCCGGCTCCAGCTGACGGCCGAGGGCACCGGCGTCCCGTACACCTGGTCCACCGAGCGGGACGTGGCCGCCAAGCAGGACTTCATCTACGCCGACCTCTCCGTGCGCTCCTACTGGGACTACGCCGTCCGCAAGGTCGCCCGGCACTGGCCGGAGACCGCCGCCTGGGGCCTGGCCTGACCCAGGGCGCGCCCCAACCCCGCCCACCCCACCCGAACACCCACGGAGGTCGTCCGTTGAAGGTCCAGCGCATCCTGCCCACCGAGGAGGCGGCCGATCTGCTCGGCCTGGTCCGGGAGCTCGCGGCCGGTGAACTCGCGCCCCGCATCGCCGAGTTCGAAGCGGCCCACGAGTTCCCCCGGGAGATCGTGCGCACCCTGGGCAAGGCCGGGCTGCTGAGCCTGCCGTACCCCGAGGAGTACGGCGGCGCAGGCCAGCCCTACGAGGTCTACCTCCAGGCGCTGGAGGAGATTGCCTACCACTGGTTCGCGGTGGCCGAGGCGGTCAACGTGCACAACCTCGCCTGCTTCGGCACCGCCGCCTACGGCACGCAGGCGCAGCGCGAGGACCTGCTGCCCGGCATGCTCAGCGGTGAACTCCTGGGCGCCTACTGCCTGTCCGAGGCGGAGGCCGGTTCCGACGCGGCCTCGCTGACCACCCGCGCGGTGCGCCAGGACGACGGCTACCGCGTCACGGGGACGAAGGCGTGGGTCACCCACGCCGGGCACGCCGACTTCTACAACGTGTTCGCCCGCACCGGCGGCCCGGGAGCCCGGGGCCTGTCCTGCCTGGTGGTCCCCGGCGGCACGCCGGGCATGGTGGTGCACGAGCCGGAGCGCAAGCTCGGCGTGTGGGCCAACCCCACCGCCCAGGTCGGCTTCGAGGACGTCCGGGTGCCGGCCGAGCGGCTGATCGGCCGGGAGGGCAAGGGCTTCCTGATCGCGATGGGCGCCCTGGACTGCGGCCGGCTGGGCATCGCGGCCTGCGCGGTCGGCATCGCCCAGGCCGCCGCCGACTACGCGGTGCGCTACGCCAAGGAGCGCCGCCAGTTCGGGCAGCGGATCATCTCCTTCCAGGGCGTCGGCTTCATGCTCGCCGACATGGCCACCCAGATCGCCGCGGCCCGGGCGCTCACCCTGGCCGCCGCCCGGCTGAAGGACGCCGGCCGGCCGTACTCGCTGGAGGCGGCGAAGGCGAAGCTGTTCGCCACCGACGTGGCGATGAAGGTGACCACCGACGCGGTGCAGGTGCTCGGCGGCGCCGGCTACGTCGCCGACCACCCGGTGGAGCGCTGGATGCGCGAGGCCAAGCTGCTGCAGATCGTCGAGGGCACCAACCAGATCCAGCGCATGGTCATCGCCCAGGGCCTGGACTAGGGCTTGTCCTGAAGCCGTTCCCACACCCCCGCCCCCACACCCCCCGCCACCACGCACCGCCTCGCACGAGGCAACCGAAGGGAAGTTCGGAACACGATGACCACGGTCGAGGAACGGACCATCACACTGGACTCCGCGAGGTCCGGAACCGGCCCGGCCACCTGGGGGCAGCGGGCGATCTGGGGGGTCGTCACCCGGTTGGGCGACGACGCCCCCCGGTACAACCTGCGGCTCGACCTGCCCCTGACCCCGCCGCGCCCCGCCGCCCGCGTCCTCGCGGACCTGGCGGAGCTGCTGCGGATGCACGACAGCCTGCACACCCGGCTGCTGCCGGCCGGCGAGGACGGGCTGGAGCAGGTCGTGGACGGCAGCGGCGAGCTTGCGGTGGCGGTGCGGACGTGCTCCGCGCAGCAGGCCCCGGCCGTCGGCGCGGCCCTGATGGAGGAACTGGCGGGCCGCCCCTTCGACCACGCACGCGAGTGGCCCTTCCGGGTCGGCCTCGTGGAGTGCGAGGGCCTGGTCCACCGCCTGGTGCTGGCGGCCTCGCACACCGCGATGGACCTGTGGGGCGAGGGGCGGATGCTGCGCGACCTCGCCCTGATCGAGGCGGGGGAGCGCGCCGAGGACCTGCTGCGCTCGCGCCCCGCCCTCCAGCCGCTGGAGGCCGCCGCCGTCCAGGCCTCGCCGCTCGGGCGCCGCCGCGACGAGGGCGCCCGCCGCTACTGGTGCGAACGGCTGGCCGCCGGCCCCCGGCAGATCTTCCGGCAGCCCGCCGCGCCGGAACTCAGGGTCACCGACCCCGGCCGCCTGTTCCCCAACGCGCTGCTGCGCTCGCCCGCGCTGGCCGTGGCCGTCGAGCAGGTGGCGGCGGACCTCGGGGTGAGCGACGCCGCGGTGCTGCTGGGCGCGGCCTCCCACCAGCTGGCCCGGATGTCCGGCAGCGGCGACGTCCTGTTCCAGGTGGTCGTGAGCAACCGCTTCCAGCCGGCCGCCGCCGAGTCGGTCAGCACGATGGCGCAGGAGGCGGTGTTCCTCCTCACCGACGCCGACCAGGACTTCGCGGACGCGGTGCGCCGCACCCGGTCCGTCTCCTTCAGCGCGTTCCGGCACGCGGGTTACGACAAGTGGGCGCTGGAGCGGGAGGTGGCACGGCTGGTCGAGCGCGGCGAGGCGGGCGACCACTCGTACTGGTGGAACGACACCCGGGACCCGGGCAGCGGCCCGTTCGACACCGTCGAGCGCCCGAAGGCACCGCTCGGCGAACTGGCCGCGCGCACCGAACTGAGCTGGCCGACGGACTTCCTGCCCCGTGCGAACGTCTCGATCGCGGTGGACGTGCTGACCGCCCCCGGCGTCCTGGAGCTCGCCATGACCGCCGACCCGGCGATCATCACCCGCCCGGGCATGGAGCAATTCCTGCGCGGCGTCGAGCAGTTGATCGTCACCGCGGCGCTCGCCCTGGGGGAGGAGTGAGCGCGCGCTACGCGGGAATCGCCTGGACGGGCGTGGGCTACGAGGTCGAGGTCGTCGACGGCGCCGGGCGCAGGGCGGCCGAGCCGAGCCGCTGGGGCGCCGCCGAGGTCGCCGAACTCATGGCCTGGCTCAGGGAGTTGGGCGGCTCCAGCCGCGTGCCGGCCGTGGTGCTCGACAGCACCAACGGCCTGCTCGACGGCCCGATGACGGCGGCCGGCCTGGAGGTGTTCCGCGCGGACCCCTGGGTGCTGCCGCCCCGGCCGGGATTCGGCTCCGTCCCGGCCGCGCGCCTGGCGGAGCAGGCCTGGAGCGCCCCCGGCACGCTGGCGCGGGTGACCGCCGAGGGCGGCAGCCTGACCGGCCGCGCCGAGGAGTACCACGAGGTCGTGCGGCAAACCGAGCCGATCCGGACGGCGATGACGGCCGCCGGACGCTGCTTCGAGCACGGCCGCCGGGACGTGGCGCGGGTCGCGCTCACCTTCGACGACGGCCCCGACCCGGTGCACACCCGGCGGGTGCTGGAGATCCTGGACCGCTATCGCGTCCGGGCGACGTTCTTCTGCGTCGGCCACCACGTCACGGCCCTGCCCGACGAGGTGCGCCGGATCGCCGCGGCCGGCCACGAGGTGGGCAACCACTCCTGGTCCCACCCGTACCTGCCGGACCTGACACCGGACCAGCTGCGCGAGCAGCTCGACCGCACCACGGAGGCGGTGGCCCGGGTCACCGGCACGGCCCCCACCCGGTTCCGCCCGCCCTACGGCGCGCTGAGCCCCGAAGGCCTCGCCGCCCTCGACGAGCACCCGACCGCCCTCACGCTGTGGGACGTCGACTCCCGCGACTGGTCCAGACCCGGGCCGGAGCGCATCGCCGCCACCGTCCTGGAGTCCGCCGGCCCCGGATCGGTGGTGCTGATGCACGAGGGCGCCGGCGACCGCGGCCAGACCGTCCAGGCCCTCCCGGCCATCATCGAGGGCCTGCTCGACCGCGGCCTGGAACCGGTCACCGTCGGGGAGCTCGACCCGCCGCCCGTCACCCGACCCTGAACACCACGACCGACAGCTGGAGCAACGACACGCCATGACAGATCAGTTGGCAGACCACACCACGGCGGCGCCCTCGAAGGCCCCGTCGGCAGGGGAGCAGGTGTCCGGGGAGCCGGCGATCTGGTCCCGCAACTTCCGCTACTACTTCACCGCCCGCAGCGCGGGCCTGCTCAGCTGGGCGATGCTCCCGGTCGCCGTCTCGGCCGGCCTGCTCAGCGGCGGCTACGGCCTGGACACCGCCGGCTACTCGATGGCCTTCCTGGTGGGCCCGTTCGCCGGCCTGGTGCTGTTCGGCGGCGTCCTCGCCGACCGCTTCACCGCCCGCCGCATGATGATCGCCGCCGACCTCGCCAACCTCCTCGCCCACACCCTCCTCGCGTTCCTGTTCATCCACGGCATCGACCACCTCTGGCAGCTGTACACCCTCCTCGTCGTCGCCGGCACCGCCAACGCCATGTTCCAGCCCGGAGCCTCCTCGACCGTCCCCCTCGTCTCCCGCGACGTCCAGGGCGCCAACGGCGTCCTGCGCACCTCCGAGGCCCTCACCGGCCTCGGCGGCCCGGCCCTGGCCGGCGCCCTCGTCGGCCTCGGCGCCACCGGCTGGGTCATGGCCATCTCCGCCCTCGCCTACGCCACCAGCGCCACCTGCCTGTTCGTCCTGCGCCTGGGCGCCGTCCCCGCCCCGCCGGCCGGCGAGAGCCTGTGGCACAACCTGGCCGTCGGCTGGCACGAATTCCGCTCCCGCAGCTGGCTGTGGGGCGTCATCGTCATCTGGATGGTCTTCGCCGTCCTGTCCTGGGGCCCGCAGCTGTCCGTCGCCGCCGGCGTCATCGTCCCCGAGCACGGCGCCACCGCCTTCGGCCTCCTCAACTGCGCCCTCGGCGCGGGCACCGTCGCGGGCGGCCTGATCGCTATCCGCTACAAGCCCGAACGCCCCCTGGCCGCCGGCGCCGCCGCCATGCTCGCCTACCCGCTCTACCCGCTCGGCATCGTCCTGGACTGGCCCGTCTGGCTGCTCGCCGCCGCCCAGCTCGGCGTCGGCGTCGGCATCGGCATCTGGGGCGTCATGTGGGCCACCAGCGTCCAGACCCAGGTCCCCGGCGAGGTCCTCAACCGCGTCCACGCCTACGAAGTCGCCGGCTCCGTCGGCAT
>NZ_JBHWGD010000044.1:55358-79617 GCF_042733235.1 Kitasatospora sp. NPDC059722 | reverse complement strand
CGCCCCCGCAACGACCCCCCTCCACCCCCCGCTCGAACCCCCCACCCCCGCCCCACGCCGCTAGCCGCCGCCCCGGGGGCCCGGGGATCGAACCTCCGCGGGCCACGGGCGGGTTGACGGATCGTCACTCGGTGGGCTCCACGCCCGCCCGGATCAGGCCGTAGGTGTACGCGTCCTCCAGCGCCAGCCAGGAGGCGGCGACGACGTTGTCGGCCACGCCGACGGTGGACCACGTCGACGTGCCGTCGGTGGACTCGATCAGCACCCGGGTCTTGGAACCGGTGCCGTGCTGGCCCTCCAGGATGCGGACCTTGTAGTCGACCAGTTCCAGCTTGGCCAGCTGCGGGTGGATGCCTTCGAGCGCCGTGCGCAGGGCCTTGTCCAGCGCGTCGACCGGGCCGTTGCCCTCGCCGGTGGCGATCCGGCGCACGCCCTTGGCCCACAGCTTGACCGTCGCCTCGTTGCCCGTGAAGCCGTTCGGGCCCTGCTCGCTGATGGTCCGCCAGGACTCCAGCGTGTAGAAGCGCTCCCGGCTGCCGCGCACCTCGTCGCGCAGCAGCAGTTCGAAGGAGGCGTCCGCGGACTCGTACGTGTAGCCGAGGTTCTCCTGCTCCTTGACCCTGGCGACCACCCGGCCGGCCAGGTCGCGGTCGGTGGAGAGGTCGTAGCCGAGCTCCTTGCCCTTCAGCTCGACCGAGGCCCGGCCGGCCATGTCGGAGACCAGCATCCGCATGGTGTTGCCGACCAGCTCGGGGTCGATGTGCTGGTACAGGTCCGGGTCCACCTTGATCGCGGAGGCGTGCAGCCCGGCCTTGTGCGCGAAGGCGGAGTAGCCGACGTACGGCTGGTGGGTGGCGGGGGTCAGGTTCACCAGCTCGGCGATGGCGTGCGAGATCCGGGTCATCTCGGCGAGCCGGCCCGCGGGCAGCACCCGGCGGTCGTACTTGATCTCCAGCGCGCCCACCACCGGGAACAGGTTGGCGTTGCCGACCCGCTCGCCGTAGCCGTTCGCGGTGCACTGCACGTGGGTGGCGCCGGCGTCCACCGCGGCCAGGGTGTTGGCGACGGCGCAGCCGGTGTCGTCCTGGGCGTGGATGCCGACCCGGGCACCGGTCGAGGCGATCACGTCGGCGACGATGTCGCGCACGCCGGCCGGCAGCATGCCGCCGTTGGTGTCGCACAGCACGACCACGTCGGCCCCGGCGCGGTGCGCGGTGCGGACGACGTCGAGCGCGTAGTCGCGGTTGGCCCGGTAGCCGTCGAAGAAGTGCTCGCAGTCGATGAACACCCGGCGGTCCGCGGCCCGCAGGAACTCGACGCTGTCCCGGATCATCTCCAGGTTCTCGTCCAGGGTGGTGCGCAGGGCCAGTTCGACGTGCCGGTCGTGCGCCTTCGCGACCAGGGTGACGACGGGGGCGCCGGAGGTGACGAGCGCCGCCAGCTGCGGGTCGTCGGCGGCCCGGCCGCCCGCCCGGCGGGTGGCGCCGAAGGCGACCAGTTGCGCGTGTTCGAGCGTGAGCTCGGCGGCGGCGCGGGCGAAGAACTCCGTGTCGCGCGGGTTGGCCCCGGGCCAGCCGCCCTCGATGAACCCCACCCCGAAGTCGTCCAGGTGCCGGGCAATGGCCAGCTTGTCGGCCACCGTGAGGTTGATGCCCTCCCGCTGCGCGCCGTCGCGCAGGGTGGTGTCGAACACGTGGAAGCTGTCGTCGGTACGGGTGACCTCGGTCATGACCCCTGGTTCTCCGTTCGGGGAGGTTTCGTACTGCTCTGCCGGTTCGTCGTCCCGGCTCCACTGTCCAGCATCCCGCGCGCGGCCCCGGTGTCCCCGAGCCCTTCGTGGGGGCTCTCGGCCGGTCCGGGAAACAAAAAGACCCCTCGCGGGTGCGAGAGGTCTGCGCGCGGGTCTGGACGCTGGTGGTCGCTCCGCATCGGGTCGTGCGGGAGCGGTCACTGCGGACCGGCGCGCCTGCTGCTAATAATCAGCGAAAGCGAGGACACGCTGGCAGTCTGGCACACCCTCCGCGGTCCGGCCCGCACGTCTCGCGATGCGAAACGGTGCGGGCCGGAGGCGGTGGGGCGGGAGCGGAGATCAGACGATCTTGTGCAGCCAGCCGTGGGTGTCGGGGCTCTGGCCACCCTGGATGGCGAGCAGGGCCTTGCGCAGCTCCATGGTGACCGGGCCGGGCTCGCCGGTGCCGACCGTCCAGTCGGCGGCGGCGGACTTGACCGAGCCGACCGGGGTGATGACGGCGGCGGTGCCGCACGCGAAGACCTCGGTGAGGGTGCCGTCGGCGTTGGCCTGCTGCCACTCGTCGGTGGAGATCTTCCGCTCCTCGACGGCGTAGCCGAGGTCGGCGGCCAGGGTCAGCAGCGAGTCGCGGGTGATGCCGGGCAGCAGGGCGCCGGACAGCTCCGGCGTGACGATCTTCGCGTCCTCGCCCTCGCCGAAGACGAAGTACAGGTTCATGCCGCCCATCTCCTCGACCCACCGGTGCTCGGCGGCGTCGAGCCAGACCACCTGGTCGCAGCCCTTCTCGGCGGCCTGGGCCTGGGCGACCAGCGACGCGGCGTAGTTGCCGGCGCACTTGGCGGCGCCGGTGCCGCCGGGCGCGGCCCGGACGTACTCCTTGGACAGCCAGACCGAGACCGGCTTGACGCCGCCCGGGAAGTACGCGCCGGCCGGGGAGGCGATGATCATGAACAGGTAGGAGTTCGCCGGGCGCACGCCCAGGCCGACCTCGGTGGCGAACATGAACGGCCGCAGGTACAGGCTCTGCTCGGGCTCGTTCGGCACCCAGGCCTGCTCCTGCTGGACCAGCAGCTCGACGGCCTCGACGAAGGTCTCGACCGGCAGCTCCGGCATGGCCAGGCGGCGGGCCGAGGCCTGGAAGCGGGCGGCGTTGGCCTCCGGGCGGAAGGTGGAGATCGAGCCGTCGGCCTGGCGGTAGGCCTTCAGGCCCTCGAAGATCGCCTGGCCGTAGTGCAGGGTCATGTTCGCCGGGTCGATCTCCAGCGGCGCGTACGGCGCCAGCTGGGCGTCGTGCCAGCCCCGGCCCTCGGTCCAGCGGACGGTGACCATGTGGTCGGTGAAGACGCGACCGAACCCGGGGTTGGTCAGCCGGGCCTCGCGCTCCGCGTCGGACAGCGGGTTGGCGGAGGGCTTGAGGTCGAACGTGATGGGCGCCTGGGTGGGCGTGCTCATGGCTGTGTGTCCTTCACCGTGGGGTTGGTTCGGGCCGCCACCGCCGGCTGAGCGTCGCTGCGGGCGGGTGAACGCCCGAACACACGCACAACGGCACGGCCCACTGTCGATACTCGCATCCAGAGGGCCGTGCCGAACAGTCGCCTGCCGCTTGGGAAGCTGCAAGCTGCGGTTATGTGGTCCGGCCCCGCGGCCGGATTCCCTTGTGGGGGTCGCGGCCCGTAATCGGCCGGAACTCCGCTGGTCGGATCCGGCCCCCTCAGCCGGATACTCGGGCGGCGAGCGCGTCGCCGACCTGGGAGGTGGTGCGGGTGCCGGAGCGCTCGGTCAGGTCCGCGGCGACCGCGGCCTCGACCCGGGCGGCCTCGGCGGCCAGGCCCAGGTGGTCCAGCAGCATCGCGACCGACAGCACGGTGGCCGTCGGGTCGGCCTTGCCCTGGCCCGCGATGTCCGGCGCGGAGCCGTGCACCGGCTCGAACATCGACGGGAACTCCCCGCCCGGGTTGATGTTGCCGCTCGCGGCCAGGCCGATCCCGCCGGTCACGGCGGCGGCCAGGTCGGTCAGGATGTCGCCGAACAGGTTGTCGGTGACGATGACGTCGAAGCGCTCCGGCTGGGTGACGAAGAAGATGGTCGCCGCGTCGACGTGCAGGTAGTCGGTGGTGACCTCGGGGAACTCCGCGCCGACCTCGGCGAAGATCCGCGTCCACAGGTGGCCGGCGTGCACCAGCACGTTGTTCTTGTGGACCAGGGTGAGCTTCTTGCGCGGCCGCGCCTGCGCCCGCCGGTAGGCGTCGCGCACCACGCGCTCGATGCCGAAGGCGGTGTTCAGGCTGACCTCGGTGGCCACCTCGTGCTCGGTGCCGGTGCGCAGCGAGCCGCCGTTGCCGACGTACGGGCCCTCGGTGCCCTCGCGGACGACGACGAAGTCGATCTCGGGCTGCCCCGCCAGCGGCGACGCGACGCCCGGGAACAGCCGGCCCGGCCGCAGGTTGATGTGGTGGTCGAAGGCGAACCGCAGCTTCAGCAGCAGCCCCCGCTCCAGCACGCCCGACGGCACGCTCGGGTCGCCGATGGCGCCGAGCAGGATCGCGTCGTGCCCCTTCAGCTCCGCGAGGACCTCGTCCGGCAGCGTCTCCCCGGTCCGGTGGTAGCGCCGGGCCCCGAGGTCGTACTCGGTGGTCTCCAGTTTCACCTCGGCGGGAAGCACGGCCCTGAGGACCTTGAGCCCTTCGGCCACGACTTCCTGGCCGATGCCGTCACCGGGAACAACTGCGAGACGAATCGTGCGAGACATGCTCGGACCCTACTCCGGTGTCCCAGGGGCTGACACCTCGCGTCCACGATTCGGACGCGTCAGAGTGAGGTCGAGAGGAAACGGCTGTCTCGTCACCAGGCGGTCGGGAAAAACCCCGGTCGGAACGTAGTCACTCGACGCCAGGTCCAACTCGTAGGTGTGGACGACCGGGCGGTCCTGCTCGTACTCGACCCGCCAGAAATACCGGATACCGGCGTTCGCGTACTTGCGCGGCTTGAGCTCACGATCGCGCTCCGCCGATTCCTCCTCAACCACTTCGACCACCAGCAGGACGTCCTGCGCGAGACAGAACGTCTGGTCGGGGCCAGTGTCCGCCCTGGCGTCCACCACCATCACGTCCGGCTCCGGTCGGTTCCGGGCGTCAAGCTTCAATCCCATCCGGCCCCAGACCTCCCAGCCCTCCGGCGCCTGGTCCTCCAGCTGCCGTTCCAAGGTGCTGATCGTCCTTGAGTGGAACATCGTCTGGCGCGACGAGAAGATCAGGCTTCCGAAGAGCAACTCCGTGTGTGGAGGGAGATTTTCGAGCCGATCAAGGTCGTCGGCGGTGTGGCCCGTGGCGGGAGGGCGAAGCCACTCCGGCATGTCATCGAGATCCATCTCCTTGTGCACGGGAAAACCTTGGCAGAACTGGCCCCGAGGCTGCTTCCACACCACCCGTTCGAAGGAGCGCGTACGCCCGGGAATGCGCTGGGAGCGCACTTACTGTGGCGGAGATCGGGATTCGGCGTGGAACGGGGCGCAGCGTGCGGGCTGGGTGGCGGCGGGAGGGCGGGGTCTGTGCGGGGGCGGCGGGGCTCGCGATGGGTGGGTACGCGCTGGCCGCCGGGCTCCGCGGGGCGTGGCCGCCCGGGGCGGACGACCTCGCGGTGCCGTTCCACGCCCACCTGTGGGACCTCGTGCACGGGCGGGCCGCCGGGGACCTCCTGTTCAACTGGAACAGCGGGTACGGGGTGCCGTTCCTCGCCGACTTCTTCGCGTACCTGATGAACCCGTTCTCCTGGCCCGCCGCACTCCTCCCCCGCGACCAGGGACACCTCGCGGTCCTCCTCGTCACCCTCGCGAGCATCGGCCTGGGCACCGCCCTGATGACGCACGTCCTCGGCCGCCTGCACCCGGGCCCGCGCCGGCTGCGCGCGCTCACCGCCGTCGGGTACGGGCTCTGCGCCTGGGTGCTGGCCGTCGGCGGGGCGGCGCCGCACTGGCTGTGGGGCCTGGTCTCGCTGCCGCTGCTGTGCCTGGCCGGCGACTGGTGCCTGCACGAGCGCCGCTGGGTGCTCGGCTCGCTGTGCGTCGCGCTCGCCTGGGCCGGCAACCTCTACACCGCCGCGATGGCCACCATCACCGCCGGACTCGTCCTCGCCGTGCGGCTGCTGGCGACCCCCCGGCCGTTCCGCCACCGCGTCCGCACGACCGGCCGGGCCGTCACGATGGCCGTCGCCGGGGTCCTGCTCGCCTCCCCCGTCCTGTTCGTCGCCGTCCGGGCCGCCCGCGCCGCCCAGCCGGAGTCGCCCGTGGAGCCGCTCGGCCCGGACGGCTTCGGCGGGCACCTCGCGCAGCTGCTGCCCGGCACGCACGGCGGCGCCCCGCTGCCGGACGTCGCCATCGGCCTGTTCGGGCTGCTGCTGGTGTGCGGGCTGCCGTTCAACCGGCGGGTGCGGGTGCGCGAGCGGGCGGTGTGGTGCGGCGCGCTGGCGCTGGTGGTGCTGAGCTTCGTCTGGACGCCGACGGTGCTGGTCTGGCACGGCCTGGCGATCCCGGCCGGCGGGCCGTACCGGGTGGCGTTCGCGCTGAGCGGGCTGCTGGTGCTGGCCGCCTGGGTGTCGCTGGCGCACCGGCCGGACCTGCCCACACTGCTCGGCGGGGCCGCCGTGATCGCGGTGATCGCCGGACTGGCGGCGGGCAGGCACTCCGTGCGGACGTCCACCTGGCTGCTGCTGGCGGTCGGCGGGGCGGTGCTGCTCACCGCGCTGTGGGCGTCGGAGCGGTGGCACGCCGACCGGCGGGCCGGCGCCGCCCTCACCTGGGTGCTGGGCGGCGCGGTGCTCGGCAACGCCGTCTGGTCCGGCTACGCGGCGCTGGCCCCCGGCCCGGAGGGGACGGCCTCCGGCGCGGCGGTGCGGGCCGCCCACGCGGCGGTGCGCCGGGCCGCGGACTGGCCCGCCGGGCGCAGCGACCCGGGCCCGCACGCCTTCACCCCCAACGACCCGCTGCTCCTCGACGGCCAGGGCGGCGGCTACTTCAGCGGCTACCTGCCGACCGTCGCCGCCCTGCTCCTGCACGACCTCGGCGCGGGCTGGACGGCGGGCGGGCGGAGCACCGGCAGCGTCACCGGCCCGGTCGGGCAGGCGCTGTTCGCCGTCCGCGCCCACCTGGACGACGGCCCCCCGCCGGACGGCTTCGCCCCCGGCCGGGCCGCCGCGCCGCCGCTGGTCACCGTGCTGCCGGCGGGCCACCGGGTGGACACCACCTCGGTGTGGTCGCGGCAGGAGTCGCTGCTCGGCGGCCCGGTGTACGACGCTCCGGTGCCCGTCCCGGCGGGCGGCCCGGCGCCGACGCCGCACGGCAGCAGCGGCTGGTCGCTGCCGGGCGGGGGCGCGGCGACGGAGTTCACGGCGGCGTGCACGCCCGGCGGGACGGCGTTCTTCCACGGCGTCTGGTACCGGGGCACGGTCAGCGGCCTCGGCACCACCTACCGCAGCGAGGGCGACCAGCCGACCACCGCCGTCCCGGTCCACCGGCTGGGGCCGGTCCCGGCCGACGGGCTGGTCCGGGTGGCACTGCGGTCCGACGGGGTGAGCCAGGTCCCGGCCCGCCCGATCGGCTGCCTGCGACCGGGCGCCCTGGAGGCGGCCGTGGCCCGGCTGACGGCGACCGGCGCGACCCGGGTGACGGCCGGCGGCCACGCGCTCACCGCCGTCCTCCCGGCCGGCTCGACGGGCACGGCGCTGGTGTCCGTCCCGGCCACCGAGGGGTGGACCTGCGCGGCCGGCGGCGGCCGGCCCGCGGAGCCCACACCGGTCCTGGGCATGATCGGCGTCCCGCTGGGGGCGGGGGCGGACCGCGTCACGTGCGCGTTCCGGCCGCCCGGCCTCACCGAGGGCCTGGTCGTCACGTCCGCGACCACGGCGGCCCTCGCCCTGGTCGCCGTCTTCACCCGCGTCTCCCGCCGCCGCCCGCCGCACACCCCGCGCCGCGTCCGCCGCCGGGAGGCGCGCGCGGCACAGGCGGGCTGACGGCACGCGGAGGGGGGGGGGGGGGGGGGGGCGGGGCGCCGGGCCCCGCCGCCCGCGGCGACCGGCGCTCCGCGCGGAGCCCCCCCCCCCCCCTCCTTCCGTCCGGGGTCAGGGAAGCGCGACCACCTCCGCCCGCCGGGCGCCCGGGTTGAAGTGGTGGAGCAGCAGGACCGAGGACGTGTCGCCCGCCGCCCGGTGGACGTCGAGGACGGTGCCGGGCCGCGCCGGGGCCGCGATGGCGGCCGGTCCCGCGATCCCGGCCCGGACCGTGACGGCCGGGTGGAGCACGTCGACCGCGACGGTCGGCCGCACGCCCCGCAGGCCGATCGACCCGAAGGCGTCGGCCGGGTCCGGCTTGCCCTGGACGGCCGGGCCGGTCCACACGCCGTACCGCACCACGCTGTGGCCCTCCTTGACCCCCGGGAGGGCCGCGATCCGCACCGGCAGGACCAGCACCTCGCTGTCCAGCAGGGCGGTGTCGACGTCGCCCCAGCGGGCGTTGAGCGGCTGGACGTCCAGCTCGGCGCCGGTGCGGGCGTCGAGCGCGCGGGCGACCAGCACGTCGCTGCCGCGCTCCCGGTCGGCCTTCACGATCACGTCGGCGACGCCGTCCCCGTCGGTGTCCAGCGAGACCCGGACCCCGTAGAGGCCGACGGGCGTCGTGGCGGGAGCCCAGAGCCGGGCACCGAAGTAGAGCGTCCCGGAGTCCGCGGCGGCGCCGACGGCCCGCAGGTTCGCCGCCCGGTCGCCGGGGTGTTCGACGCACACGTCCTCCGGCGCCGGCGCGTCCCCGCCCGACTTCTCGGGCACGATGCCCGAGCCGGGCCGCAGCCCGGCGCCGCCGCCGGGCGGGCAGTCGGCCCAGCGGGCGCCCTCGCCGCCGAGGGCGAAGGCGCTGACGAGTCCCGGCCGGTCCCCGGGGGCGCTGCTCCCGCCGAGCACCAGCAGGGTGCCGTCCCGGGCGGTGCGCACCGGGGCGGAGGCGCTGAGGCCGGTGGCGGGCCGCGGGGCCGCGAACACCGGGACCCGCAGCTCGGGCAGGGCCGGGTCGGTGACGGGGCTGAGCAGGACGCGTCCGGAGAGCTCGCCCCGGTAGGAGCGCGCCTTGCCGCCCTGGACGGCGTCGAGGGTCGGGTCCGGCGCGCGTCCCAGCTCTCCGGGGACGCTGAGCGTCACCCGGACGTGCGCGGTGCCGCCCGCCGGGACGTCGACCTGCTCCGGCGCCACCTCGTAGTGGGCGCCGGGCAGTTCGGTGGCCGCCGCGTACCCGGTGCGGTAGCTCAGCGGCGCCGCCGAGTGGTTGCGCACCTCGATCTCGCGCCGCAGCGCCGTCGGGCCGCCGACCTCGACCGGCCCGAAGGAGACGCCGACGGAGCCCTCGACCGCGCCCTCCCCGGAGGCGTAGGCGACGGCCGGGGTGCGCACGGCCCGGTCGACCGCGGCCCGGCCGGCGCCGGTGCGCTCGGGGCCGTAGACCGGGCTGCCGCGGTCCGCGTCGAGGCGGGTGTCGACGGAGGTGTTCATCAGCGCCGCCTTGACCTCCTCGACCGGCCAGTCCGGGTGGGCGGCGCGGACGAGGGCGGCGAGCCCGGCCACGTGCGGTGTGGCCATCGAGGTGCCGTCCTCGCGCTGGCCGCCGCTGCCGCTGCCGGCGAGCGCGGACCAGATGCTCTCGCCGGGGGCGGCGAGGTCGGGCTTGACGACACCGGGCAGGCCGATGCCGCGCGAGGTGAAGTCGGTGAGGGTGTCGGCCCGTTCGGGCTGGAGCTGGGAGACCGAGCCGTGCAGCGGGTTGCCGGGAGCGGCCAGCCGGACCTCGGCCCCGCCGGCCGCGGCGGCCCGGCGGAGCCGCTCGCCGTCGGCGCGGGCCAGCAGGGCGACGGGGATGCGGTCGTTGCCGGCGATCTCGGGCAGGTGGTCGCTGTCGGCGGCGTAGAGGGCGCCGATCGCGCCCGCGTCGGCGGCGTGGTCGGCGCGCGGGCCTGAGTTGCACGCCCGCTCGGACTCGCGGGTGGCCCAGGCCAGCACCGCGACCTTGCCCGCGAGCCGCTGCCGGTCGGCCGCGCTGAACGCGGCGCAGCCGTCCGACTGGTCGGCGGGCAGGGCGAGTCGGCCGTGCACGTCGGCGGTGGACCAGCCCTGGTAGCGCTCGCTCCAGTGGGCGGGGACGGCGCCGGCGAGGTCGGCCGGGGCGAGCACGGTGATGCCGTCGGTGTCGGCGTGCCCGTGCACGGAGGCGGCCACGGCGATGGCCCGGGCGGCGGTGCCGGGGCTGCCGCTGATGCCGTAGACGTCCCCCTCGTTGCCGGCGGCGGCGACCACGACGGTGCCGAGCGCGGCCAGGTGGTCGACAGCCACCGCGTCGGCGTCGTCGGGGCTGCCGAAGCGGCTGCCGAGCGAGAGGTTGACGACGTCGAGGCGGTCGCCGAGGTCGCCGTCGCCGTTGGGGTCGGCGGCGAGGTCGAGGGCCTGGGCGAGGCGGTCGGTGGAGCCCTCGCAGCCGAACACCCGGATCGCGTACAGCTGGGCGCCGGGGGCCGCGCCGGGGCCGATCCTGAAGCCGGCCGGGTCGAGGCCGGCCCGGTAGGGCCCGGTGTAGGTGCGGCCGTCGGCGGTGACGCCGAGACCGGCCGCGGTGCCGGCGACGTGGGTGCCGTGGCCGTTGCGGTCGCAGTCGATGGGGTTGTCGCTGGGGTGCGGCACCGGCTGGTGGTGCGGGGAGGACGGGTCCGGGTCGTAGTCGTCGCCGACCAGGTCCTTGCCGCCGATCACCTTGGCGGTGGGGAACAGCGCGGCCGGGGCGGGCTTGCCGCGCTCGACCGACCGGTAGGCGGCCTCGGTGCCGGGGCCGCCGAAGTCCGCGTGGGTGTAGTCGATGCCGCTGTCGATGACGCCGATCCGCACGCCCTTGCCGGTGTTGCCGGCGCTCCCCGTCCCGCTCGCGGCGGCCTCCCACACCTGTGGGGCGCCGGTCAGCGGAACGGAGTACGCGTTGTCGCGCTGCTTGCGGACGATCGGGTGGACGGCCCGGACACCGGGCAGCGCCCGCAGCGCGGCCAGCCGGTCGGCGGGCGCGGTGACGGCGAGGCCGGTGAGCAGGGTGCGGGTGCGGTACAGCTCGCGGGCGGCGGGCACGGCCCGGTGGACGGCCGTGGCGGCCCGGTCCAGCGCGTCGCCGGCCCTGGCCCGCTGGTCGGCGCCGGCCCTGGCGGCCGCCCGGCGGACCTCCTCGGGGGAGCGCCGGGCCCGCCGGGAGTCGTCGGCGGCGCGCCGCCAGGCGGGGCCGGCCGCCTCGGTGCCGAGTTCGAGCAGGACGGACGCCGCGCGGTCGGACCCGGGCGGGTCCGTCGGCGGACTGCCGCCGGCCGGCGCGGCGGCGAGCACCGCCGGGCCGACCAGCAGGGTCAGGGTGACGCCGATCCGGGCGAGCGAACGGCGGACGGTTGGCAGACGCACGTGGGCCCTCTCCCCCGGCAAGGGGGACGGATCCGCACACCGAGGAGGTCGCTGACGCCCGCCCGCGCGGGCGTCGATCACCCTTCCGGGGGCCCCAAATTAGGATGATCGCGTCGGCCGGTGCGAGCACCGTCCCCCGGACGGAGGCAAGGTGCACTCTCCCGGGTGACCGTCCGTCAGCCCGTCCGGCCCAGTTGGCAGATGAACGCCCGGACGGCCCCGCCGGTCAGAGGTGGCCGGTCGCACCGCCGTTGTCGCGGCGGTCCAGCGAGCGCTGCAGCGCGGCGGCGGCGAAGGGGTTCCGCTCGGCGGACCGGCGGCGGCGCGGGGCGCGGACGGGGGTGGCGGCGGGGGCGGGAGAGGCGTGGCGGTCGGCGGTGGAAGGCATACCGGACTCCTTGGAAGCGGCGCGCAGAAGCACGACATGGTGAGGGGAGGGGTACGCGCAGAGGCAGGGGTCGCCTGCCCGTGAAGGCGCACGCACACACGGGCCGCGCGCCCTGGCTACAGGGGCGGCACACCGTATGGCTCTTCCACGGTACGACCCCGGCCCGGCCGTGTCTGCACGAATACTTGGATTTCCTAGTATCTGAGACGGGAGTCACCCGCACGCACGCAACCGGGCCCGGACCACCGTCGAAACGGAGGTCCGGGCCCGGTACGGAGCCGCGGGAAAATCAGCCCAGGTCGACCGACCGCGCGAAGCGGGCGCCGATCTCGGCGGCGATCGCCGACAGCACGTCCTGCGGGATCTCGCTGTCCACGGTGAGGGACGCGAGCGCGCCGCCGCCGTCCCGCGCGACCTGCATGCCGGCGATGTTGATGCCGGCGTCGCCGAGGTGCTTGCCGAGGACGCCGACGACGCCCGGGCGGTCCTCGTACTTGAAGAAGGCCATGTGGTCGGTGAGCGCGACGTCCACGTCGAAGGCGTCCACGCCGACGATCTTCTGGGTCTGCTTCGGGCCGGCCAGCGTGCCGGAGATGGCGATCTCCTCGCCGTCGGCGAGCGTGCCGCGGACGGTGATGACGTTGCGGTGCTCGGGGCTCTCGCTGGAGGTGGTCAGGCGCACCTCGACACCGCGCTCCTGGGCGAACAGCGGGGCGTTGACGTAGGACACCGTCTCCGCCACGACGTCCTCGAACACGCCCTTCAGCGCGGACAGTTCGAGCACCTTGACGTCGTGCTGGGTGATCTCGCCGCGGACCTCGACGTCGAGCCGCACGGCGACCTCGCCGGCCAGCGCGGTGAAGATCCGGCCGAGCTTCTCCGCGAGCGGCAGGCCCGGGCGCACGTCCTCGGCGATCACGCCGCCCTGGACGTTGACGGCGTCCGGCACCAGCTCGCCGGCCAGCGCGAGGCGCACCGACCTGGCGACGGCGATGCCGGCCTTCTCCTGCGCCTCGTCGGTGGAGGCGCCGAGGTGCGGGGTGGCGACCACGTTGTCGAAGGCGAACAGCGGGGAGTCGGTGCACGGCTCCTTCGCGTACACGTCGAGGCCGGCGCCGGCCACCCGGCCGTCGCGCAGGGCGCTCGCGAGCGCCTCCTCGTCGACGATGCCGCCACGGGCGGCGTTGACGATGCGCACGGTGGGCTTGACCTTGTGCAGCGCCTCGTCGCCGATCAGGCCGATCGTCTCGGGGGTCTTCGGGAGGTGGACGGTGATGAAGTCCGAGACCTCCAGCAGCTCTTCGAGCGAGACCAGCTTGACGCCCATCTGCGCGGCGCGGGCGGCCTGGATGTAGGGGTCGTACGCGACGATCTTCATGCCGAACGCGGACATCCGCTGCGCGACCAGGACGCCGATCCGGCCGAGGCCGACGACGCCGAGGACCTTCTCGCTCAGCTCGACGCCGGTGTACTTGTTGCGCTTCCACTCGCCCTGCTTGAGCGCGGCGTTGGCCGGCGCGATGTTGCGGGCGACGGAGATCAGCAGGCCGCAGGCGAGCTCGGCGGCGGTGACGATGTTGGAGGTCGGCGCGTTGACGACCATCACGCCGGCCTTGGTGGCGGCGGCCACGTCCACGTTGTCGAGACCGACGCCGGCGCGGGCGACGACCTTCAGCTTGCGGGCGGCGGCCAGCGCCTCGGCGTCGACCTTGGTCGCCGAGCGGATCAGGATCGCGTCGACGTCGGCGATCGCGGTGAGCAGCTCGGTGCGGTCGGCACCGTTGCAGTGGCGGATCTCGAAGTCGGGGCCGAGGGCGTCGACGGTGGCGGGCGACAGCTCCTCGGCGATCAGTACGACGCCGGTTCTCACAGTGTTGTTAGCAGTGCTCACGACAGTGTGTCCTTAACTGTCCGGTTCCCCCGGGCACGGCGGTGGCGTGGAGGGCGGGGGAAGGTGGCATGCCGCGTAGGTAGACGCACGACGCTGTGGGCCTGACGCGCACTCGGAAGTGTATCGACGGGCGGAGTACGAGGCTGCTCCCGTCCGGCGAAATCACCCGGACGGGAGCAGCCTACTTGTACAAGGGAGTTGCGGAACGGGGCGGACCCCGGGCCGGGTCAGGCCTTCTCGTTGACCCAGCTCATCAGCGAGCGCAGCTTCTTGCCGGTGGTCTCCAGCAGGTGGTCCTCGTCGGCCTTCTTGTACTCGTTGTACTTGGGCAGACCGGCCTTGTACTCGGCGATCCAGGTGTTGGCGAAGGTGCCGTCCTGGATCTCGGCGAGGACCTTCTTCATCTCGGCCTTGGTGGCGTCGGTGATGATGCGCGGGCCGGTGACGTAGTCGCCCCACTCGGCGGTCTCGGAGACCGACCAGCGCATCTTCTCCAGGCCGCCCTCGTACATCAGGTCGACGATGAGCTTCAGCTCGTGCAGGCACTCGAAGTAGGCGATCTCCGGCTGGTAGCCGGCCTCGACCAGGGTCTCGAACCCGGCCTTCACCAGGGCGGCGGTGCCACCGCAGAGGACGGCCTGCTCACCGAACAGGTCGGTCTCGGTCTCCTCGGTGAAGGTGGTCTTGATGACGCCGGCCTTGGTGGCGCCGAGGCCCTTGGCGTAGGACAGCGCCAGGGCGAAGGCGTTGCCGGTCGCGTCCTGCTCGACCGCGACGATCGCGGGGACGCCGCGGCCCTCCTCGTACTGGCGGCGGACCAGGTGGCCCGGGCCCTTCGGGGCGACCATGCAGACGTCGACGTCCGCCGGGGGCTTGATGAAGCCGAAGCGGATGTTCAGGCCGTGGCCGAAGAACAGGGCGTCGCCGGCCTTCAGGTGCGGGGCGATGTCCGCCTCGTAGACGTCGGCCTGGATCGGGTCCGGCACCAGGATCATGATGACGTCGGCCTCGGCCGCGGCCTCGGCCGGGGTGACCACGCGCAGGCCGGCCTCCTCGGCCTTGGCACGGGACTTGGACTCGGGCTTGAGGCCGACGCGGACGTCGGCGCCGGAGTCGCGCAGGGACAGCGCGTGGGCGTGGCCCTGGCTCCCGTAGCCGATGACCGCGACCTTGCGGCCCTGGATGATGGACAGGTCGGCGTCGTCTTCGTAGAACAGCTCGGCCACGGGGGCACATCTCCTTGCGTGATGGGTGCCGGGTACGCGGTGCCTACCGTATTCGCACCCGGCGGGGTGTGGGGTCTTTGTTCAGCGTGTGAGAAACGCCGGTTACGCGCTGCGGTCCAGGGCGCGGAGCGAACGATCGGTGATCGAACGGGCACCGCGCCCGATGGCGACCAGGCCGGACTGGACCAGTTCCTTGATGCCGTACGGCTCCAGCATCCGGAGCATGGCCTCCAGCTTGTCCGAACTGCCGGTGGCCTCGATGGTCACCGCATCGGGCGACACGTCGACGGTCTTGGCACGGAACAGCTGGACGATCTCGACGATCTGCGACCGGGTCTCGTTGTCGGCGCGGACCTTCACCAGGACCAGTTCCCGCTGGATCGCAGCGGCCTGGTCGAGTTCGACGATCTTTATCACGTTCACGAGCTTGTTGAGCTGCTTGGTGACCTGTTCCAGCGGGAGGTCCTCGACGTTGACCACGATCGTCATCCGGGACACGTCCGGATGCTCGGTCGGGCCGACGGCGAGGGAGTCGATGTTGAAGCCCCGACGGGAGAACAGCGAGGCGATGCGGGCGAGCACGCCGGGCTTGTTCTCGACCAGGACGGAGAGGGTGTGCTTGGACATGTCGTTCCTCAGGCGCACGAGGGGGGTCCGGCGAAGCCGGTCCCGAGAAGGGTGGCGGTGGGCGACGGGAGGGCGGGGCGTCAGTCGAGGTCGTCGCCGAAGTCGGGGCGGATGCCCTTGGCGAACTGGATCTCGTCGTTGTTGGTTCCGGCCGCGACCATCGGCCAGACCATGGCGTCCTGGTGGACGATGAAGTCGATGACGACCGGGCGGTCGTCGATCGCCATCGCCTGCTCGATGACCGCGTCCAGGTCCTCGGGGCGCTCGCAGCGCAGCCCGACGCAGCCCATCGCCTCGGACAGCTTGACGAAGTCGGGGATCCGGGTGCCGCCCTGCTCCGGCGGCTCGACGCCGTCGTGCCCGGGGCCGGCGTGCAGCACGGTGTTGGAGTAGCGCTGGTTGTAGAACAGCGTCTGCCACTGGCGGACCATGCCCAGCGAACCGTTGTTGATGACCGCGACCTTGATCGGGATGCCGTTCAGGGCGCAGGTGACCAGCTCCTGGTTGGTCATCTGGAAGCAGCCGTCGCCGTCGATCGCCCAGACCACGGCCTCCGGACGGCCCGCCTTGGCGCCCATCGCGGCCGGGACCGCGTAGCCCATGGTGCCCGCGCCGCCCGAGTTCAGCCAGGTGGCCGGCTTCTCGAAGCGGATGAACTGCGAGCTCCACATCTGGTGCTGGCCGACGCCCGCGGCGTAGATGGCGTCCGGGCCGACGATCCGGCCGATCCGCTCGATGACCTGCTGCGGCGAGAGCTCCCCGGCGGGGGCGGGCTCGTAGCCCAGCGGGTAGGTCTTCTTCCACTCGTCGAGCTTCTGCCACCACTCGCTGTAGTCGCCCTTGTGGCCGGCGTCGAACTCGGCCTGGACGGCGACGATCAGGTCGGCCAGCACCTCGCGGGCGTCGCCGACGATCGGCACGTCGGCCGGGCGGTTCTTGCCGATCTCGGCCGGGTCGATGTCCGCGTGGACGACCTTGGCGTACGGGGCGAAGCCGTCCAGCTTGCCGGTGACGCGGTCGTCGAAGCGCGCACCGAGGGTGAACAGCAGGTCCGCCTTCTGCAGCGCGGTGACGGCCGGGACGCTGCCGTGCATGCCGGGCATGCCCAGGTGCTGCGGGTGGCTGTCGGGGAAGGCGCCGAGCGCCATCAGGGTGGTGACGACCGGGGCGCCGGTCAGCTCGGCCAGGATCCGCAGCTCGGCGGTGGCCTGCGCCTTGATCACGCCGCCGCCGACGTACAGCACCGGGCGCTTGGCGCCCACCAGCATCTTCGCGGCCTCGCGGATCTGCTTGGCGTGCGGCTTGGTGACCGGACGGTAGCCGGGCAGCGAGGTCTCGACCGGCCAGCGGAAGGTCGTGGTGGCCTGGAGGGCGTCCTTGGCGATGTCGACCAGGACCGGGCCGGGGCGGCCGGTGGCGGCGATGTGGAACGCCTCGGCGATCACCCGGGGGATCTCGGCGGGGTCGGTGACCAGGTAGTTGTGCTTGGTGATCGGCATCGTGATGCCGCAGATGTCCGCCTCCTGGAAGGCGTCGGTGCCGATCGCCTTGGAGGCGACCTGGCCGGTGATCGCGACGATCGGGACGGAGTCCATGTAGGCGTCGGCGATCGGGGTGACGAGGTTGGTGGCGCCCGGACCCGAGGTGGCCATGCAGACCCCGACCTTGCCGGTGGCCTGGGCGTAGCCGGTGGCGGCGTGCCCGGCGCCCTGCTCGTGGCGCACCAGGATGTGACGCACCTTGGCCGAGTCCATCAGCGGGTCGTAGGCGGGCAGGATGGCCCCGCCCGGGATGCCGAACACGGTGTCCGCGCCCACGGCTTCGAGCGAGCGGATGAGCGACTGGGCGCCGGTCATGGTCTCGACGACGTGCTGGGGAGCGGGAGCGTGGGCGGCCGGGTTGTCCCCGCGGCGGGGGGATGCGGCGTGCTCGGTCATCTGCCTGTCTCTTCTCGGGTTTTGCCGGCCCTGTGGTGCGGGCCCCAGGTGCTTCGAGGGTGGGGTCCCGGTTCGGGCCGATCGCCGGCTCTGCCTCAATCGTCCCGCTTTTCCCCGTTTCCGTGGGGTTCGCGGAGCAGTTGCGGCCAGGGGTCTTGCGTGGGTGGAACAGCGTCAGTGCAACAAAAAACCCCTCGTGCCAAGGGCATGCGAGGGGTGGCGCGTCGGTCTGTCACAAGCGGGGCGTGCGTGCCCGCTCAGCCGACGCGCCCGCCAAGTACGAGAATTCGGGTGCGCATGGCAACGACCTTCCTCCCGTTCGGGGGCGCGTGTCAAGCAGGTGGGACGGCCGTCTCGCCATGCGGACCGCCTCCCGGACCTGCCACGGCCCGGTGTTCGGGCAGGTCGGAGGCCCCGTGGTGATGTACGACACGCCCTCCCTGAGACTCCCCGCGGCCACTCGTCCGGGTGTCCGCGGCCAGGTACGCCCGGCGGGCCGAGAGCGAGCCGAGCGGTCTCGGCAGGGGGTAGCCGCGGCGCACCAGGGCGCGGCGCAGCCGGGGCTCGTCGAGCGGCGGCGCGAAGGCCGATCCCTGACCCTGGCGGCAGCCGAGCTCCTGCAGGGCGGCGATCTGCCGGGGCAGGTCCACCCCCTCGGCGCCGGTGAGCAGCCCGAGGTCGCGGCCGAGGCGCAGCGCGTGCCCGGCCAGGGTGCGGCTGAGCGCGGACTCGCCGAGGTCCTGCACGAGGGAGCGGTCCAGCTTGAGGCCGTCCAGCGGCAGCCGGGCGAGGGCGCCCAGCGAGCCGCTGCCGGCGCCGTAACCGGCCAGGACGGTGGCGACCCCGAGCCGGCGCAGTGCGGCCAGGCGGCGGCCGAGTTCGTCGGCGAGGGCGTCCGGGCCCATCCGGGCCACCTCGATCACCAGCTCGCCGGCCGGCAGCCGGTGGTCGCGCAGCGCGGCCGCGACGGTCTCGTACAGTCCGGGCGAGCACAGCCGCTCGGCGGAGAGGCGGACCGCTACCGGCACCGGCGCGGGGCCGGTGCGGTTGCGGGAGGGCAGGCCGCGCCGGGCGGCGGCCGCCGCCACCGCCTCGTGGATCAGCCAGCGGGAGAAGCGGGTGGCCGCGTCGCCGTGCTCGGCGGAGCGCAGGAACTCGGCGGGGGTGAGCAGCAGGCCCTTCGCCGAGCGCCAGCGGGCCTGCGCCTCGACGCCGGTCACGGCGCCGCTGCCGAGGTCGACCACGGGCTGGTGGAGCAGCGTGAAGCCGCCCTCGCGGACGGCGACCCGCAGCCGCTCGTCGAGTTCGGTGCGGCGCTCCAGGTCGGCCCGCATGGCGGGGCTGTAGAGCACCACCCGGCCCTTGCCCTCGGACTTGGCCCGGTACATCGCGAGGTCGGCGTTGCGCATCAACTCGTCGGCGCCGGTGCGCGGGTCGGCGGCCGGGCCGCGCTCGGGGGTGCCGAAGGCGATGCCGATGCTGGCGGCGACCGCGAGCTCGGCGCCGCCGATCCAGTACGGCTCGGACAGCGCGACCCGCAGCCGGTCGGCGAGCTCCTGGACCTGGAGGCGGCCGAGCGGGCCGCACACCAGCGCGGCGAACTCGTCGCCGCCGAAGCGGGCGACGGTGTCCCCGCAGCGGACGGCGCCCTGCAGGCGGCGGGCGGCCTGCACCAGGAGCTCGTCGCCGACCTGGTGGCCGGCGCTGTCGTTGACCGCCTTGAAGCCGTCCAGGTCGAGGAAGAGCACGGCGATCCCGGCGCCCGGCTCGCCCCGGCCGCCCTGCCGGTCGCGGGTGCCGAGGGCGGCCCGCAGCCGCTGGGTGAACAGCGCCCGGTTGGGCAGGTCGGTGAGCGGGTCGTGGAAGGCGTTGTGCTGCAACTGGGCCTGGAGCATGACGCGTTCGGTGACGTCCCGGCTGTTGAGGATCAGCCCGTCGCGGTGCCGGCTCACGGTGGACTCGACGTGCAGCCACTCGCCGGCGCCGGAGCGGATCCGGCACTCGACCCGGGCGGAGGGTTCGGCGGTGCCCGGCGAGCGGTGCGCGGTGAGGCGGACCCGGGCGAGGTAGCGGCGCACCTCGCCGAGCACCCGGTCGACGTCCTCGGGGTGCACGAGGTCCAGCAGGTTGCCGCCGACCAGTTCCTCCGGATCGCGCCCGTAGACGCCGAGCGCGGCCGGGGAGACGTACGAGAGGACGCCGTTGGCGCCGGCGATCATGATGACGTCGCTGGAGCCCTGCACCAGGGAGCGGAAGTGCGCCTCCTTGTGGGCGAGTTCCTGGGCGAGCGAGAGGTTGTCGAGCAGCATCACGCCCTGGCGCAGGATGAGCGCGAGGCCGACGGTGCAGGCGGCCGCGGCCACCACCCGGTCGAGCTGGCGCCCGCCGAGCGCGTTGTACAGGATCCCGGCGGTGCACACCGCGGCCGCGGCGTACGGGGTGAGCGCGCTGAACGTGGTGGCCACCCGGCGGCGCGGCAGGCCGCCGGCCGACGGGTGCTCGCGCAGCGGGCGGCGCCAGCGCGGCGACCACGGCGCCCAGGCCAGCAGCAGGCTGCCGGAGAACCAGCCGGCGTCGAGGAGCTCGCCGGAGTGGTAACTGCTGTGCAGCGCCGGGGAGGTGAACAGGGCGTCGCAGATGACGGTGACGGCGAGCGCCATCATCGCGGTGTGCACGGCGGCCCGGTTGCCGTCCCGGCCGCCGAAGCGCAGCCCGACCACCAGGCTGACCAGCAGGATGTCCAGCACCGGGTAGGCCAGCTTGAGGGCCAGGGTCAGCACCGAGCCGCCCTCTCCGGCGGCGATCCGGCCGAGCGCCAGGCTCCAGCTGAGGGTGAACAGCGAGCCGGCGATCAGCCAGCCGTCCAGCAGGAGGCAGAGCCAGCCGGCCGCGGAGCGCGGGCGCTGGGCGAGCACCAGGATGCCGGTGATGGAGAGCGGGGCGAACAGCAGGAAGGCGTACGCGGCGAGCGAGTCCTGGGGCAGGGCGGTGCGTTCGACGAGCTCGTACCAGCCCCAGGTGCCGTTGCCGAAGGCCACCGTGAGCGAGGAGAGGCCGAACAGCAGCCAGGCCGGGCGGGCGTGGCCGCCGACCGTGCAGCCGTAGACCAGGCAGGACAGCGCGGCCGCGAGGGCCGCCGCGGCGAGACCGAAATCACCCATGAAGACGGCGAGTTGGTGGGACCCCCAGCCGGTCGCGGCGCCGCACGCGTAGCTGAGGCACAGGGCGCCGAGGGCGAGGCCGGGCAGGGCGCGGCCCTCCCGCAGGCGGCGCATCGGGCCGCGTCTCGTGGTGGGCGCGTCGGCGGCCGGCGCGCCCGGCCGCTCGGCCGCGGGCAGCACCGTATCGGTGGAGCTCACTTGACCTCTCCCCCTCCGGCCCGGGACCCGGCGCCCCGGCCACGGGCCACCGGCCGCGCGCCGCTTCGCCGTACGCGGTGACCTGGCGCACCGTCAGGACGGTGGCCCAGGGGGTGGGCGGCCTTCCGGTCGCCGCACCGCACCGATGCTCCCGATCGGGACCCTACACCAATTCCGTCACTCAATGACACGCACACTGAACTTAGAGTAATGGTGGGAGGGTAGGGAAATGCACCTGATTCCGGCGGATCGGCCCGGTTGGCGGCGGCGCGCGGGCGGGGGCTCACGCGGCGCGCACGGGAGCACGCGACGGCGCCCACCGGTCCGGGGCCGGCGGGCGGGGTCCGCCGGCCGGTCCCGGGCCGGAGCGCGGGTCACCCGGTGGCGGGGGCCAGGTCGTCCGGGAACAGCCGCAGCCGGTGGGCCAGCGCGGCCGCCTCGCCGCGGCCGCCGACCGCGAGCTTGCCGAGGATGTTGGACACGTGCACGCTCGCGGTCTTCGGAGAGATGTACAGCTCCTCGGCTATCTGCCGGTTCGTCCAGCCGCGGGCGAGCAACCGGAGCACGTCCCGCTCACGGGGGGTGAGCCCGAACGACTCCCCCGCCGGTGCGGCCTGCCCCGAGGAGGCCGCCGCGGGCGCGGCCGGGGCCGGTGCCAGCCCGGCGCGGTCGGCCAGGCCGGTGATCTCGGCGACCAGCGGGCGGTCGCCGCGCGCCTCGGCCAGTTCCCGCGCCTCGCGCAGGAGTTCGGCGGCCGCCTCGCGCCGCCCGGCCCGCACCTCGGCCTCGCCCGCCCGCAGCAGGCCGAGCGCCAGCGGGTGCGGCAGGGCGACCGGCCGCAGCAGGGCGACCGCGGCGGCCCACTGCTCGGGGGTGTCGGTGCCCCCGGCGCGGGCCAGCTCGCACTCCAGCAGCCGCGCCCAGCCGTGGTGCAGCGGCGCCTTGGGGGTGAGCCCGGCCGCCGTCGCGGCGATCCCGGCCAGCGCCTCGGCCCGCCCGGCCGCGGCCTCCGGCAGGCCCCGGGAGTCCGCCTCCACCGCGGCCCCCTCGAACAGCAGCGGGTACACGTCGGCCTCGTCGCCGAGCCGCCGGGCGTCCGCGAGCGCGCCGAGCAGTTCGGCGCGGGCCTCCATCGGCCGGCCGTTCAGCCACGCGATCCGCACCGCGAGCCGGCTGATCGGCGCCGAGTGCTGGATCCGGCCGACCCGGTTGGCCTCCCGGGCCCGGGCCACGAGAACGGCCGTCTTGGGCAGGTCCCCCCGCAGCAGGGCGATCTCGCCGCGCATCCGCTCCAGGAACTCGGCGTGGGCGTTGGTGGTCTCGTCCGGGTCGCAGTCGCCCAGCACCTCGACGGCCTCCGCGAGGCGGCCGAGGTCGATCAGCGCCTCGGCCAGGTTGCCGGTCAGGATGCTGCCGCTGTTGCGCACCAGTCCGTAGCCGGCGGCGTGCTCCAGGCCCTCGCGGGCCATCGCCATCGCCTCCTCGGACCGGCCGAGCCCGCGCAGCACGCTGGCGAGGTTGTTGATGCCGCGCAGCAGCACGTCCGGCGTGCCGACCCGCCGGGAGGCCTCGACGGCGGCCCGCAGCCCGGCCAGCCCGGACTCGGCGTCCCCCTCCAGGTCGTAGCGCAGGCCGGCGAGCGTCATCCGCGCGTGCTGCTCGACGGCGTGCGCGCCGCCCTCGCGGGCGACCCGCACCCCCCGCTCGGCGAGCTCGATGTGCTCGGGCCCCGGGTCCTTGAGCATCGCGACGCCGGCGCCGAGCGCGAACACCTCGGCCTGCACCGCGGACGGCGGCAGGTGGTCGACCAGCCGGTGCGCGTACGCGATCTCCTCGTCGTCGCCCGAGCGCCGCAGGTGGCCGAGCATGCGGGCCCGGTTGATCCGGAACCAGGCCGCGCGCAGCGGGTCCACCGTCTCGTCGACCAGCTTGAGCGCCCGCTTGGCCAGGCTGAGCCCGCGCTCGCGGTCGCCGCTGCGCCGGGCGGCGACGACGGCCTCGGCGAGCACGTCGATCAGCTGGATCCGGTCGCAGTCCTCGTCCTGGGGACGGACGTCGCAGGAGCCGGGCGGGTAGGTCTCGGCCCAGTCGTACGGGCGCAGGGTGTGCGCGAGGACGTCCTCGGAGACCATGTCCCACAGTTCGAGGGCGCGTTCGAGCATGCGCAGCTGCTCGGCGAAGGCGTTGCGGCGCCGGGCGGCCCGGGCGGCGTCCAGGGCGGTCGGCAGGGCGCGGGCCGGATCGTGCGCGTGGTACCAGTAGTTGGCGAGCCGGGCGGGCAGGGCATCAGCGGGCACGAGGTGCGGCTCGGCCTCGACGGCGAGCGCGAACTTGCGGTTGATCCGGTGCCGTTCGCCGGGCAGGAGGTCGTCCGAGACGGCCTCGCGGACCAGCGCGTGCCGGAAGCGGTAGCCCTCGCCGTCGCTGTCCAGGCGCAGGATGTTGGCGCCGACGGCCGTGCGCAGGGCGCCGATCAGTTCCTCCTCGTCGGCCATCAGGTCGGCCAGGACGGCGGCGAGCAGGGCGTGCTCGACGTGCGAGCCGCCCTCCGCGGCGATCCGCACCACCTTCTGGGCCTCCTCGTCCAGGCTCTCCACCCGGACCAGCAGGATGTCGCGCAGCGAGTCGGTGAGGCCGGCCCCGCAGCCGTCCTCGAAGGCGGTGGCGAGCTCCTCGACGAAGAAGGGGTTGCCCTCGGAGCGGCGGTGGATCCGGTCCACCAGCTGCCGGTCGGGCGCGGCGGTGCCGAGGATGCCGGCCAGCTGGGCGGCGACCTCGCCGCGGCGGAACCGCGCCAGCTCCAGCCGCTGGACGGTGCGCAGCCGGTCGAGCTCGGCGAGGAAGGGGCGCAGCGGGTGGCGCCGGTGCAGGTCGTCGGAGCGGTAGGTGGCGACCAGCAGCACGCGGGCGCGGTGCAGGGTGCGGACCAGGTAGGCGAGGAGCTCGCGGGTGGAGCGGTCGGACCAGTGCAGGTCCTCGACGGCGATGACGAGGGTACGGTCCGCGCCGAGCCGTTCGATCAGCCTCGCGGTGTGCTCGAACAGCCGGGCCCGGCCGTACTCGTCGTTCGGTTCGCCGTCGCCGTCGCCGAACTCGGGCAGCAGGCGGGCGAGATGGCCCTCGCTGCCGGCGGCCGCGGCCTCCAGTTCGGGGCCGAGCGTGCGGTGCAGCCGGCGCAGGGCGCCCGCGATCGGTGCGTACGGGAGGCCCTCGGCGCCGATCTCCAGACAGCCGCCCAGGGTGGTGACCACTCCCCCGCCGTGGCCGGCGCGGTCCAGGAACTCCTCCAGCAGGCGCGTCTTGCCGACGCCGGCCTCGCCGCCGACCAGGACGGTCTGCGGGCTGCCGGTGCCGGCCCGGCGCAGCGCGTCGGCCAGCGCGGTGATCTCGGTGCCGCGGCCGACGAAGACGGGACTGACCGACATCTGCTGCATGGAGGCGAGCATGCCATAGGCGGTGGCGGCGGGCCGAGGGGATATCTCGCCCGGCGAACGCCCGGAGGGGGGGGGGGGGGCGCCGCGCCCCCCCCCCCCCCACCCCGCCGCCCCCCCCCCCGGGGCGGGGGCGGGGGCCCCCCGCCCCCCCCCCGCCCGCGGGGGGGGCCGCCCGGGGCCCCGGGCGG
>NZ_JBHWGD010000044.1:36891-55348 GCF_042733235.1 Kitasatospora sp. NPDC059722 | reverse complement strand
GGGGGGGGGTCGCCGTGGGGCGCTAGCGCGCGGCCCCCGCTCGGGGGGGCGCGGCCCCGCCGCGCCCCCCCCCCGCCGCCACTTCTCCTCGGCACCCGCCGGGTGCCGGTCCGTCAGCATTCCGTCTTCCGCGCGGCGCGGCGCTGGAAGCGCGCGGCGACCGGGCGGCGCAGGCCGCGGCGGGCCTCCTTCGCCTCGCGGACGAGGCGCTGGTGTTCGGCGTGGACCTGGAGCTCGTGGACCTGCTGCTGGATGAGCTCGTACTCGATCACGGTGTTCCCCTTGTGGGTTTCGTTCTTCGGTCTTCCCTGTTGACTAAGAGCTTCCTCTCCCAGAGGGGGGCACCACATCGGCAGGCTTCCCGATGTTTCGGGACCCGGATGCCTTAGATGAGGCCCCTCGGGCACGGCAAAGGCCCGGTTCCCTCCCGATCTGGGGGTGGAACCGGGCCTTAGGCCTTACTTAGGTGGCCTTAGACGCCTAAGACACCTTAGGAACTCAGGCAGAGACGCCCAGCTTCTCAAGGATCAGATCCTTCACGCGGGCGGCGTCCGCCTGGCCGCGGGTGGCCTTCATGACCGCGCCCACGAGCGCGCCCACGGCCGCGACCTTGCCGTCGCGGATCTTGGCGGCGACGGCCTCGTTCTCGGCGATGGCCTGGTCGACCGCGGCACCGAGCGCGGAGTCGTCCGAGACGACGGCCAGGCCGCGCTTCTCGACGACCTCGTCCGGCTCGCCCTCACCGGCCAGCACGGCCTCGATGACCTGGCGGGCCAGCTTGTCGTTCAGCTTGCCCTCGGCCACCAGCGCGGCGACCCGGGCGACCTGCGCCGGGGTGATCGGCTGCTCGCTGAGCTCGGTGCCGGTCTCGTTGGCGCGACGGGCCAGCTCGCCCATCCACCACTTGCGGGCCTGGTCGGCCGGGGCACCGGCCGCGATGGTCTCCTGGATCGGCCCGACCGCGCCGGCGTTGAGGACGGACTGCATGTCCTTGTCGGACAGGCCCCACTCGGCCTGCAGGCGGGCCCGGCGCACCCGCGGCAGCTCGGGCAGGGCGGCGCGCAGCTCCTCGACCCACTCGCGCGAGGGGGCGATCGGGACCAGGTCCGGCTCGGGGAAGTAGCGGTAGTCCTCGGCGTTGTCCTTGATCCGGCCCGAGGTCGTGCTGCCGTTGTCCTCGTGGAAGTGGCGGGTCTCCTGGACGATGGTGCCGCCGTCGGTCAGCACGGTGGCGTGGCGCTGGATCTCGAACCGGGCGGCCCGCTCCACGCTGCGCAGCGAGTTGACGTTCTTGGTCTCCGAGCGGGTGCCGAAGGTCTCGGTGCCGTTGGGGCGCAGCGACAGGTTCACGTCGCAGCGCATCTGGCCCTTGTCCATCCGGGCCTCGGAGACGCCCAGCGAGCGGATGACCTCGCGCAGCTCGGCGACGTACGCCTTGGCGACCTCGGGGGCCCGCTCGCCGGCGCCGGTGATCGGCTTGGTGACGATCTCGATCAGCGGGATGCCGGCCCGGTTGTAGTCGAGCAGCGAGTGGGTGGCCCCGTGGATGCGGCCGGTCGCGCCGCCGACGTGGCTGGACTTGCCGGTGTCCTCCTCCATGTGGGCGCGCTCGATCTCCACGCGGAAGGTCGAACCGTCCTCCAGCTGCACGTCGAGGTAGCCGTTGAAGGCGATCGGCTCGTCGTACTGCGAGGTCTGGAAGTTCTTGGGCATGTCCGGGTAGAAGTAGTTCTTCCGCGCGAACCGGCACCACTCGGCGATCTCGCAGTTGAGCGCCAGGCCGATCTTGACCGCCGACTCCACGCCGGTCGCGTTGACCACCGGCAGCGAGCCCGGCAGGCCCAGGCAGGTCGGGCAGGTCTGGCTGTTCGGCTCGGCGCCCAGCTCGGTCGAGCAACCGCAGAACATCTTGGTCTTGGTACCGAGCTCGACGTGGACCTCAAGGCCCATCACCGGGTCGTACGACGCGAGAGCGTCCTCGTAGGAGACCAGGTTCATGACGCTCACAGCGTCCCTTCTCACGTAAAGACTTGGGAGGTACGGGCCCGGCCGCCGCTCGCGCGGGGCCGGGCCGGGGCGCTCGGCCCGAAGAGTGGCCCTAGCCCAGCAGCACGTCGTCGGAGGCGAGCTGCCGCAGCTCGCGCACCAGCAGGGCGGTGCCGGTGATCAGCGCGGCGGCGCCGACGAGGGCGTTGACCAGCTTCAGGGTGTCGCTCTCCTCGCGGGCCTTGCGGACGTCCTTGACCACGGAGATCGCGCCGAAGGCGCTGGTGCCGATGGACAGCCACAGACCGGGCTTGGAATGCTTCCACCCCTTCAAAGAAGCAGACTGGGCCTTGGCCTTCTCGATCTTGCTCACAGTGCCGGTGCCTCCTCCAGCAGGGTGTGCCCCCACTTGTCGTTGAGTGCGGCCTCGACGGCGCCGCCCACGCGGTACAGGCGGTCGTCCGCCATCGCGGGCGCGATGATCTGCAGGCCGACCGGGAGATTGTCCTCCGGGGCCAGGCCGACCGGCAGCGACATGGCCGCGTTGCCCGCCAGGTTGGACGGAATCGTGCACAGGTCGGCCAGGTACATCGCCATCGGGTCGTCGGCGCGCTCGCCGATCGGGAAGGCGGTGGTCGGCGTGGTCGGCGAGACCAGGACGTCCACCCCGGCGAACGCGGCGTCGAAGTCGCGCGAGATCAGCGTGCGCACCTTCTGGGCCGAGCCGTAGTAGGCGTCGTAGTAGCCCGAGGAGAGGGCGTAGGTGCCGAGGATGATGCGGCGCTTGACCTCGTCGCCGAAGCCGGCCTCGCGGGTCAGCGCGGTGACCTCCTCGGCCGAGCGGCTGCCGTCGTCGCCGACCCGCAGGCCGTAGCGCATCGCGTCGAAGCGGGCCAGGTTGGAGGAGCACTCCGACGGCGCGATCAGGTAGTACGCGGGCAGCGCGAGGGTGAAGGACGGGCAGGACACCTCGACGACCTCGGCGCCCAGCTCGCGCAGGAGCTCCACCGACTCGTCGAAGCGCTGCATGACGCCGGCCTGGTAGCCCTCGCCGGCGAACTCCTTGACGACGCCGATGCGCATGCCGCGCACGTCGCGCATCCTCGCGGCCGCGACGACGGCCGGGACGGGCGCGTCGATCGAGGTGGAGTCCAGCGGGTCGTGCCCGGCGATGGCCTCGTGCAGCAGCGCCGCGTCCAGCACGGTGCGGGCGCACGGGCCGCCCTGGTCCAGCGAGGACGAGAACGCGACCAGGCCGTAGCGGGAGACCGAGCCGTAGGTCGGCTTCACGCCGACGGTGCCGGTGACGGCGCCGGGCTGGCGGATCGAGCCGCCGGTGTCGGTGCCGATCGCCAGCGGGGCCTCGAAGGCGGCCAGCGCCGCGGCCGAGCCGCCGCCGGAGCCGCCGGGGATGCGGGAGAGGTCCCACGGGTTCCCGGTCGGGCCGTACGCCGAGTTCTCGGTGGAGGAGCCCATCGCGAACTCGTCCATGTTGGTCTTGCCGAGGATGACGACGCCGGCGTCCTTGAGGCGCGAGGTCAGCGTGGCGTCGTACGGCGGGATCCAGCCTTCGAGCATCTTCGAACCACAGGTGGTCGGGATGCCCTTGGTGGTGAAGACGTCCTTCAGCGCGAGCGGGACGCCGGCCAGCGGGCCCAGCTCCTCGCCCTTGGCGCGCTTCTCGTCGACCGCCTTGGCGGCGTTCAGCGCGCCCTCGGTGTCGACGTGCAGGAAGGCGTTGACCTTCTTGTCGACGGCGTCGATGCGGTCCAGGTGCGCCTGCGCGACCTCGACGGCGGAGACCTCGCCCTTGGCGATGGCGCTCGCGGTCTCGGCGGCGGTGTAGCGGATCAGGTCGGTCATCTCGGTCAGTCCTCCCCGAGGATCTGCGGCACACGGAAACGCTGCTCCTCGGCGGCGGGCGCGCTCGCGAGCGCCTGCTCCGGGGTGAGCGACGGCCGCACCTCGTCCGCCCGCATGACGTTGGTGAGCGGGAGCGGGTGGGAGGTCGGCGGGACGTCCTGTCCGGCGACCTCGGAAACGCGGGCGACCGCGCCGATGATCACGTCGAGCTGCTCGGCGAAGTGGTCCAGCTCTTCGGGCTTCAGCTCAAGACGCGACAGCCGGGCGAGGTGGGCGACCTCCTCGCGCGTGATGCCAGGCATGCAGCGATCCTCAGGGTGAGTTCTGGTGAGGCCCGGCGCTGCTTCAGCGGTGCCGGGCCCGGGCGGGAGCAGCCGGCTCGGCGCTCCCGTCCTCGTGGTCTTTGGACCCCATCCTATGGGGCCCGGCCCGGCCACCGGCCAACGAGTAACCGGCGGCGGCGGTTACTGCGGCCTGGTCCGGGCCCAACTCTGCGTCCCCGGCGCGTTGATCTCCATCTGCGCGGCCTGCACGGCCTGCACCACGGGGGGCAGGACGGGCGGCAGGACCGGCGGGAGTGTCGGGGGCAGGACCGGCGGCATCGCCGGCTTGCCGCCCGGGACCTTCTGCACGGCCGGCTTGATGCCGGGCGGCAGCGTGGCGGCCAGGCGCTCCACGGTCGGGCTGCCGGTGCGGTGCACCCGCAGCCAGGCGGTGGCCTGTTCGGGCGGCAGCGCGGCCGACACCAGCCAGCCCTGCACCGCGTCCACCCCCATGCAGTGCAGCCGCTCCCAGGTCTCGTCGTCCTCGACGCCCTCGGCGACCACGGTCAGCCCGAGCGAGTGCGCGAGCTCCACCGAGCAGCGGACCACCGCCGCGTCGTGGTCGTCGGCGACCATCCGGGAGACGAAGGAGCGGTCGATCTTCAGCTCGCCGACCGGCAGGCTGCGCAGCCGCACCAGCGAGGAGTGCCCGGTGCCGAAGTCGTCCAGGGACATACCGACGCCGTAGCCGCGCAGCTCCGCCAGGGTGTCGGCGGCCCGCCGCGAGTCGTCCAGCAGGAGCCGTTCGGTGATCTCCAGCTGGAGCGCGTGGGCCGGCACCTGGTGGCGCACCAGGTGCCCCGCGACGCGCTGCGCGAAGCCCGGGTTGAGCACGTCGCGCGGCGAGACGTTCACCGCGACCTGCACCTGCAGGCCCTGGTCGCGCCAGTACGCGAGCTGGCCGACCGCCGCCTCCAGCACGTAGTCGGTCAGCCGCGGCATCAGCCCGCTGGACTCGGCGAGCCCGACGAACTCGTCCGGCGACACCTTGCCCTGGCCCGGCCGCTCCCAGCGCAGCAGCGCCTCCAGGCCCACCACCCGGCCGTCGAAGGCCACCTTCGGCTGGTAGTGCAGCTGCACCTCGCCGGTCTCCAGCGCGCGGCGCAGGTCCCCCAGGAGCCCGATCCGGTACGGGGTGTCGGCGTCCTGCGTCTCGTCGTACTGCTCGACACCGCTGCGCCCGCGCTGGGCGTGGCCCATCGCGACGTCGGCGCGGCGCAGCAGCGACTCGGCGTCCTGGGCGTGCTGCGGGAAGACGCAGACGCCCGCGCTGGCCTCCAGGACGAGCAGCAGCCCGTCCAGCCGGATCGGGGCGGCGAGTTCGGCGATCAGGGCCTTGGCGACGCGCTCCAGGCAGTCCGGGTAGTTGATGCCGGGCAGCAGGACGGCGAACTCGTCGCCGCCCATCCGGGCCACCATCGGGCGGCCGCGGCGGTAGTGCCGGGGCAGGCCGGCGAAGACGTCGTCGATGGACTCGCGGGTGGGGGTGCCGACCGCGCCGCCGGAGCGCAGGGCGCGGTGCAGCCGGCGGGCGATGTGCACGAGGAGCCGGTCACCGGCAGTGTGGCCGAGGGTGTCGTTGAGTGATCGGAAGCGATCGAGGTCGAGCAGTATGAGACCGACGCTGTAGCCCTGTTCGTGCTCGGCGATCGCCTCCTGGGCGGCCAGCAGCAGGGCCTGACGGTTGGGCAGGTCCGTCAGCGGGTCGGTCAGCTGGTCGCGGGCGCGGTCCCGGGCGATCCGCCACGCCGCGACCAGGACGGCCAGCGGTACCGCGAACAGCGGCAACAGCTCGGGTTCGTACCGGTAGACCAGGACGGCCAGCGGGATGAGCGGCGCGGCTCCGGCCAGCAGCACGCCGAGCAGCAGGACCGCACCCGCCACCCCCTGCGGCGGGCGTGTGGGCGCGCCGCCGGTCGTACGATCCATAAGCCCTGTCCTCCGTCGGGCCCGCCCCGTCAGGCCGCCTTACGGTGAGGCACCGTGCCGGTACCGACTGCTGGCGGGCATGGAGCGACCCCGCGGAGTACCGGCTCAGCCGGTGCCCCCACCCCTGCTGACACTCTGTTGCGCTCCAGGGTATGCCGGGGCCCACCCGGTGGGCAGACTTTCGGACAACCGGAAACGCGCCACCGTGCCCGGGTGTCGCTCAGGGACACTGTGCCCGCTTTCGCTGAACGGCACCCGGTGACGTTGCATCAGGACGATAACAAGACGGATTCGGCCACTCGCGGCTCGGGTCAGCCCTCGGCGGGGGCCTCCTCGGGGGCGTCCTCCGGGGTGTCCTCGGGAGCGTCCTCCAGGGTGTCGAGTCCCAGGTGGGCGCGGGCGGCGGCGGGCCCGTCGGCGAGCAGGACGGCGAAGCCGGCGTCGTCCAGGACGGCCAGGCCGAGCTGAACGGCCTTGTCGTACTTGGACCCGGGGTTGTCACCGGCGACCACGAAGTCGGTCTTCTTCGAAACCGAACCGGTCACCTTCGCTCCGCGCGAGGTCAGCGCCTCCTTGGCGCCGTCCCGGGTGTGCCCGGCCAGCGTGCCCGTCACCACCACCGTCAGCCCCTCCAGCGGGCGCTCCGCCTCCTCCTCGTCGGCGGGCTCCTCGACGAAGCGGACGCCGGCCGCGCGCCACTTCTCCAGGATCCCGCGGTGCCACTCCTCCTGGTACCACTCGATGACGGACCGGGCGATCGTCGGCCCGACCCCCTCGACGGCCGCCAGCTCCTCCTCGGTGGCCGAGAAGATCCGGTCGAGGTCGCGGAACTCCCGTGCCAGCTCCTGGGCCGCGACCGGACCGACGTGCCGGATCGACAGGCCGTTGAGGAACCGCCAGAGCGGCCGGTCCTTCACCTTCTCCAGGTTCTCCAGCAGCAGGCCGGCCGTCTTCTTCGGCTCGCCCTTCTGGTTGGCGAAGAAGGTGGCGATCTTCTCCTTGCCGGTGCGGTCGTCCAGCTTGGGCATGCCGGTCTTCTGGTCGCGGACCAGCACCTTGATCGGCAGCAGCTGCTCCATCGTCAGCCCGAAGACGTCGCCCTCGTCCTTCACCGGCGCCTCGCCCGGCTCCAGCGGCTGGGTCAGCGCGGTGGCCGCGACGTAGCCGAGCCCCTCGACGTCCAGCGAGGAACGGCCGCCCAGGAAGGCGATCCGCTCCCGGATCTGGGCCGGGCAGAACTGGGCGTTGGGGCAGCGCAGGTCGATGTCGCCCTCGGACATCGGACGCAGCTCGGCGCCGCACTCCGGGCAGTGCGAGGGCATCACGAACTCCCGCTCGGTGCCGTCCCGCAGGTCCTCCACCGGCCCGAGGATCTCCGGGATGACGTCACCGGCCTTGCGCAGCACCACGGTGTCGCCGAGCAGGACGCCCTTGGCCTTGACGACCTGCTGGTTGTGCAGCGTCGCGTACTGCACCATCGAACCGGCCACCTTCACCGGCTCGGCCAGCACCGCGAACGGCGTGGCCCGGCCGGTGCGGCCGACGCCGACCCGGATCTCCGCCAGCCTGCCGGTGACCTCCTCCGGCGGGTACTTCCACGCGATCGCCCAGCGCGGGGACTTGGAGGTGGCGCCGAGGCGGCCCTGGAGGGCGATCTCGTCCACCTTGACCACGACGCCGTCGATCTCGTGCTCGACGGAGTGCCGCTGCTCGCCGAAGCGCTTGATGAACGCCCGCACCTCGTCGAGCGTCTCGACCACCTCGTTGTGCCGGGCGGTCGGCAGGCCCCACTGGCGCAGCAGGTCGTAGGCGTGCGACTGGTTGTCGATGTCGAAGCCGACCCGGGCGCCGATGCCGTGCACCACCATGTGCAGCGGGCGCGAGGCGGTGACCAGCGGGTCCTTCTGGCGCAGTGAACCGGCGGCGGCGTTGCGGGGGTTCATGAACAGCCGGATCAGCGCCCGGGGCCGCTTGCCCTCCTTGGCGCGCTCCTCGTTCTCCTGGCGGCGGCGCTCGTTCTCCTCCGCGAACGAGGCGTTGAGCGCGTCGAACGCCTCGGTCGGGAAGTAGACCTCGCCGCGGATCTCCACCAGCTCGGGGACGTCGTCGCCCTTGAGCTGCTGCGGGATCTCCTTGATGGTGCGGACGTTAGGAGTGATGTCCTCGCCCACCCGGCCGTCGCCGCGCGTCGCGGCCTGCACCAACTGGCCGTTCTCGTAGGTGAGGTTGACGGCCAGGCCGTCCACCTTGAGCTCGCACAGGTAGTGGTAGTCGATGCCGGCCAGCTCGCCCGCGACGCGCTCGGCCCAGGCGGCGAGCTCGTCGTCGTCCATGGCGTTGTCGAGGCTGAGCAGGCGCTCGCGGTGCTCGATCGAGGCGAACAGCTCGGTCGGGGCGCCGCCGACCTTCTGGGTCGGCGAGTCCGGGGTGACGAGGGCCGGGTGCTCGGCCTCCAGCGCCTCCAGCGCGCGCATCAGGCCGTCGAACTCGGCGTCGGAGACGACCGGGGCGTCCTGCTCGTAGTAGCGGGCGCGGTGGTCGGTGATCTCCGCCGCCAGCTCGGCGTGCCGCCTGCGCACCTCCGCCGGGACGTCCTCCCAGCCCTCGACAGCCACCACCGCAAGCCTCCTACGTTCTCATTCCGGGTTGTCCACCAGGCTCTGCGCCGCCCGCGCCGCGAGCAGCAGCGCCTTGCGCGCGTACGCCGGGGAGGCCCCGGCCAGCCCGCAGGTCGGTGTCACGAGCACACGACGGCCCAGCAGCTCCGGGGCGAACCCGAGCCTGCGCCACAAGGTCCTGACACCCTGGACACTACCGGCCGGGTCGGACACCTCCTGGTCAGTGGAGGGGACGACACCCACGAGGATCGCCGTGCCCGCCTCGACGGCCTCGCCGAGGTCGTCGTCGGCGCGCTCGGTCAGCAGCGAGAAGTCCAGCGAGACGCCGGCGACGCCGGCCCGGCGCAGCAGCGGGATCGGCACCTCGGGCGCGCAGCAGTGCACGACGACCGGTGCGTCCAGGGCGCGGATCAGCTCGCGCAGCGCCTCCTCGGCGACCTGGCGGTCCACCGCGCGCAGCCGCTGGAAGCCGCTCGCGGTCTTCACCGAGCCGGCCAGCACGGCGGGCAGCGAGGGCTCGTCGAGCTGGAGCACCACCTCCGCGCCCGGCACCCGCCTGCGGACCTCGGCGAGGTGGCGGCGCAGGCCCTCGGCGAGCGACTCGGCGACGTCCCGGCAGGCGCCGCGGTCGGCGAGCGCCTTCTCGCCATGCTTCAGCTCGATCGAGGCGGCCAGCGTCCACGGCCCGACGGCCTGGACCTTGAGCGGCCCCCGGTGGCCCTGGGTGTACTCCTCCAGCGCGTCGAGGTCCTCGCCGAGCCAGGAGCGGGCCCGCCGGGTGTCCCGGCCGGGGCGGTCGGCGAAGCGCCAGCCGCTCGGCTCGGTCTGCGCGAACAGCTCGGCCAGCAGGCCGGCGCTGCGGCCGATCATGTCGGCGCCCGGCCCGCGCGCGGGCAGCTCGGGCAGGAACGGCAGCTGCTCCAGCGCCCCGGTGGAGGTCCTGGCGGCCTCCCGGGCGTCGGTGCCGGGCAGCGAACCGACGCCGGTGGCGGCGCCGTGCAGGTCGGGGAAGGGGTGTGGGGTGCTCACCCGTCCGAGCCTAGTGCGCCGCCGACCGGCCCCGGATCAGTGGCCCGGGCGGACGGTGATGTCCGTGATCTCTGCGTCGCGGCTGGCGTCCAGGGCCGCGAGGACCGCCCTCGCGACGGACTCCGGCTCGATCCAGCGGCCGGCGTCGTAGGACCTGCCTTCCTGCTGGTGCACCTTGACCTGCATCGCGGTGGCGGTGCGGCCCGGGTACACCGAGGTGACGCGCACCCCGCCGGCGTGCTCCTCCTCGCGCAGCGCGTCGGCGAGCGCCTTGAGGCCGTGCTTGCTCGCCGCGTACGCCGCCCACTCGGCGCCGGCCCGCAGGCCCGCACCGGAGTTGACGAACACGACGTGCCCCTTGGCGAGGCGCAGCGAGGGCAGCAGGAGGCGGGTCAGCTCGGCCGGGGCGACGAGGTTGACGCCGAGCGTGTCGTTCCACACCTTGACCGGCAGGTCGCCGACCGGGCCGAGCTCGACCACGCCCGCGATGTGCAGCAGCGAGTCCAGCTCGACCGGCAGCTCCTGGTGGCCGAGGGCCCAGGCGAGCTTGGCCGGGTCGCCCAGGTCGCCGACCAGGGTGCGGGCGCCGGGGAAGCGCTCGCGCAGCTCGGCGGCGCGGCGGGCGTCGCGGGCCAGGAGCCAGAGGTCGTCGCCGCGCTCGGCGAGGCGCCCGGCCAGGACGGCGCCGATGCCGGAGCCGGCGCCGGTGATCAGATGTGCAGGCATGGGGCCGATCCTCTCAGGACTTGAGCTGCGCGAACACCTCGGCGGGCGTGTCCGCGAAGGAGATCAACTCGCCGAGCGGGCGCGGCAGGAAGCCCTCGGCGTCCATCCGCTCCAGCTGGCGGCGCAGGCCCGAGTAGAACCCCTCGCTGTCGAGGACGACGACGGGCTTCTCGAACATCCCGTGCTTCTTGAGCTCCAGCACCTCGGTGACCTCGTCCAGCGTGCCCAGCCCGCCGACCAGCACGACGATGGCGTCCGCGCGGGCCGCGAGCTCCGCCTTCCGCTCGGCCAGGTCGCGGGTCATCACGAGCTCGTCGGCGCCGTCGTACCCCTTGTGCTTCAGCATCTCGACCATGACGCCGACCAGCTTCCCGCCGGCCGCCTTCACCCCGTCGGCCAGCAGGCCCATCAGGCCGGCGTTCGAGCCGCCCCACACCAGGGTGTGCCCGCCCTCGCCGAGGAGCCGGGCGAACTCGGCGGCGGGGGCGGTGTAGCGGTCGTCGAGCGAGTACGCGGAGCAGAAGACAGTGATGTTCATAGTGTCGTCCGGTCTATCACGCGGACCGGGGACCGCTCACCGGGGTTTCAGGCCCGGACGGCCGGACGCTCGGTCGTCGCGATGGTCGCGGAGCCGACCACCCGGGTGCCGTCGTACAGCACCACGGCCTGGCCGGGGGCGATGCCGCGGGCCGGCGAGTCCAGGTCGACGCGGAGCCCGCCGTCCACGACGGACGCCGAGACCGGCACCTCCTCGCCGTGCGCGCGCAGCTGGGCGGTGTAGCGCCCGTCGGCGGCCGGCTCGCCCCCGCACCAGCGCGGGCGGATCGCGGTCAGCCCGACCACGTCCAGGCCCTCGGCCGGGCCGACCGTGACGGTGTTGTTCACCGGCGAGATGTCGAGCACGTAGCGCGGCTTGCCGTCCGGCGCCGGGCGGCCGATCCGCAGGCCCTTGCGCTGGCCGATGGTGAAGCCGTACGCGCCGTCGTGCTCGCCGAGCTTGGTGCCGTCCACGTCGAGGATGTCGCCGGTCGCGGTGCCGAGGTGCCTGGCGAGGAAGCCCTGGGTGTCGCCGTCCGCGATGAAGCAGATGTCGTGGCTGTCCGGCTTCTTGGCGACGGCCAGGCCCCGGCGCTCGGCCTCCTCGCGGATGACGTCCTTGGTGGTGTCGCCGAGCGGGAACAGCGAGTGGGCCAGCTGGTCGGCGTCCAGCACGCCGAGCACGTACGACTGGTCCTTGGCGGCGTCCACGGCGCGGTGCAGCTCTCGGCGGCCGTCCGGCAGGTCGACGATCCGGGCGTAGTGGCCGGTGCAGACGGCGTCGAAACCGAGCGCGACCGCCTTGTCCAGCAGCGCGGCGAACTTGATCTTCTCGTTGCAGCGCAGGCAGGGGTTGGGGGTGCGGCCGGCCGCGTACTCGGCGACGAAGTCGTCGATCACGTCCTCGCGGAAGCGCTCGGCGAGGTCCCACACGTAGAAGGGGATGCCGATGACGTCGGCGGCGCGGCGGGCGTCCCGGGAGTCCTCGATGGTGCAGCAGCCGCGGGCGCCGGTCCGGAAGGACTGCGGGTTCGACGACAGCGCCAGGTGGACGCCGGTCACCTCGTGCCCCGCTTCGGCGGCACGGGCGGCGGCGACGGCGGAGTCGACCCCGCCGGACATCGCCGCGAGCACGCGCAGACGGCCAGTGGACGGAGCGGTCGGGGCACCCGGGAAATCAGTCATGATGCCCCCAAGCGTACGTGCTGCCCCCGGTGTTCCCCGAGCCGATATCGGGCCTCCGCCCGGGGCCCGGGCCGACGACGGACGCCGGCTCGGGGGCCGCAGGTCGACAGCGCCGGGGCGCGCGCCTTCGACGGGCGTTCAGACCCCCGAAGTGCGCGCCCGCGGAGCGGCTAGCGGCGGACCGACATCGGGCCCGCGTTGCGGGCGCGTTGGACGGCGGGGGCGATCGCCTGGGCCAGGGCCTTCACGTCGTCCTGGGTGGAGGTGTGGCCGAGAGAGAAGCGCAGGGACGCGCGCGCCAGGAGCGGGTCGGCGCCCATCGCCAGCAGCACGTGGCTGGGCTGCGGGACGCCCGCCGAGCACGCGGAGCCGGTCGAGCACTCGATGCCCTGGGCGTCGAGGAGCATGAGCAGGGCGTCGCCCTCGCAGCCGGGGAAGGAGAAGTGCGCGTTGGCGGGCAGCCGGCCCTCGGGGGCCGGGTCGCCGTTGAGCACCGCGTCGGGCACGGCGGCGAGCACCGAGGCGATCAGGTCGTCCCGCAGCGCGCCGAGCGCCGCCGCGTGCTCGGCCCGCCGTTCGACGGCGATGGCCGCGGCCGCCGCGAAGCCGGCCGCGGCGGGGGCGTCGAGGGTCCCGGAGCGGACGTCGCGTTCCTGGCCGCCGCCGTGCAGCAGCGGGACGGGCGCGGCGCCGCGCGAGAGCAGCAGCGCGCCGATGCCGAACGGGCCGCCGATCTTGTGCCCGGTGACGGTGACCGCGGTGAGCCCGGAGTCGGCGAAGGACACCTCCACCTGACCGAGCGCCTGCACCGCGTCGGCGTGCATCGGGACGCCGAACTCGGCCGCCACGGCCGCGAGTTCCCGCACCGGCTGGACGGTGCCGACCTCGTTGTTCGCCCACATCACGGTGACCAGGGCGACCGAGCCCGGGTCCCGTTCGATCGCCTCGCGCAGCGCCTGCGGATGGACCCGCCCGAGCCCGTCGACCGGCAGGTACTCGACGGTGGCGCCCTCGTGCTCGGAGAGCCAGTGCACCGCGTCGAGCACCGCGTGGTGCTCGACCGGGCTGCACAGCACCCGCGTGCGGGCCGGGTCGGCGTCCCGCCGGGCCCAGTACAGGCCCTTGACGGCGAGGTTGTCGGACTCGGTACCGCCGCCGGTGAGGACGATCTCGCTCGGCCGGGCGCCCAGCGAGTCGGCGAGCGACTCGCGGGCCTCCTCGACGACGCGGCGGGCCCGGCGGCCGGCCGCGTGCAGGGAGGAGGCGTTGCCGACGACACCGAGGTGCGCCGTCATCGCGGCGATCGCCTCGGGCAGCATCGGCGTGGTCGCCGCATGGTCCAGGTATGGCATAACCATCAGATTGTAGAGGGCCGTCCCCGGCACCGTTCCCGGCCTGCGCACCAGAATGCGACCTGATCCGAAAGACCCGTCCGAGCCGGGACCGCCGCGTCCGGCGCCGGTTTGACCCACCGCGCCGTCCGGTGGTTAGCCTGACGGACACTTCTCGTCGGAACTCGGGGGACGCCATGTCGCAGTCGGTCGACCGCGCCCTCACGCTGCTCGGCTCGCTCGGCGACGGACCCGTGACCCTGGAACAGGCGGCGACCAGCATCGGCGTCCACAAGTCCACCGCGCTGCGCCTGCTGCGCACGCTGGAGGAGCACGGCTTCGCGCAGCGCCAGCCGGACCGGCGCTACCGCCTGGGCGGCCGGCTGCTGTCGCTGGCGCACCGGGCGCTGGAGGAGATCGACGTCCGCCAGGTGGCCGCGCCGTACCTGGCCGCGCTGAACGCGCGCAGCGGACTCACCGTCCAGCTGGCCGTGCTGGAGGACGGCGAGGTGCTGTACGTCGACGAGGTCGCCGGGCCCGGCGCCCGGCGGCCGTCGCGGATCGGTCGGCGTGCGCCGGCCGCGGGGACGGCGATCGGCCGGGTGCTGCTGGCCGGGCGGCCGGAGGACGGCGCCCGCGAGGAGGAGCTGCCGCCGGAGCTGGCGGCGGTGCGCCGCCGGGGCTGGGCGGCGGAGTCCGCCGAGCACCGCGAGCCGGTGACGTGCGTGGCCGCGCCGGTGTCGGGCAGCGGCGGGCGGACGGTCGCGGCGTGCGCGGTGAGCGCGCCGGTGAGCGAGGTGCCGCCGGGCGAGCTGGCCCGGATGGTGCCGGAGCTGCTGTGCACGGCGGAGGCTATCTCGCTGGCGTACGGCGGCTCGCCTACTCCTCGCTGGTGCGAGAACCGTTGCGGTGCCAGGCCCGCGGGGCGCGCCAGCCGTACTTGAGGGCGAGCATCCGCAGCACGAAGGCGGTGAGCGCGGCGGCGGTGCCGGTGGCGCCGGTGAGCCGGTCGAGGCCGATCAGCACGGCGACCAGGGCGGCGCCGACCAGGGCGGGCACGGCGTAGATCTCGCGGTCCCAGCGCAGCAGTGAGGGGATCTCCCCGGCGAGGACGTCCCGGACGACGCCGCCGCCGGCCGCGGTGACCATGCCGAGCGCGACGGACGCGACGGCGCCGAGCCCGTAGTCGTGGGCCTTGGCGGTGCCGGTGACGCAGAACAGTCCGAGCCCGAGCGCGTCGAGCGTCTGGACGGCGCGGTTGATCCGCTCGACCTCGGGGTGCAGGAAGAAGACGACGAAACCGGCCGCGAGCGGCGTCAGGAAGTAGCCGAGGTTGCTGAACGCGGCGACCGGGGTGGCCCCGATGACGAGGTCGCGCATGACACCGCCGCCGAGCGCGGTGACCTCGGCGAGCACGCAGATCCCGAAGATGTCCATGTTCTTGCGGACGGCGAGCAGCCCTCCGGAGAGGGCGAAGACGAAGATGCCGACGAGGTCCAGCGACTGCTGCACGTCGGAGGGGAAGATCTGCGAGGTCACGGGAACAACTATGACCTGCGCGGACCTCCCCCTCCGACGTCCTCCGGCGCCCGGTGCGTCAGGCCGTCGCGTCCACGAGGGTGCCCGTCCGGGTGTTCTCCGGGCTGTGCTAGTCGTTCCCCTCGCTCTGCTCGGGGAAGTGGCACGCCACTTGGTGCCCGGTCCGCATGACGGCCAGCGGGGGCTCCTGTGTGGCGCAGATCTCCTGCGCCTTCCAGCAGCGGGTGCGGAAGCGGCAGCCGCTGGGCGGGTTGATCGGCGAGGGGACGTCGCCCTTCAGCAGGATGCGCTCGCGGCCGGCGCGCTGGCGGCGGCGCGGGTCGGGCACCGGCACCGCGGACATCAGCGCGGTGGTGTAGGGGTGCATCGGGTTGCGGTAGAGCGAGTCCCGGTCGGCGATCTCGACGACCTTGCCGAGGTACATCACGGCGACCCGGTCCGAGACGTGCCGGACCACCGAGAGGTCGTGCGCGATGATCAGGTAGGTCAGGCCGAGCTCGCGCTGGAGGTCGTCCAGCAGGTTGACCACCTGGGCCTGGATCGAGACGTCGAGCGCGGAGACCGGCTCGTCGGCGACGATCATCTTGGGCCGCAGGGCGAGCGCCCGGGCGATGCCGATGCGCTGGCGCTGGCCGCCGGAGAACTCGTGCGGGTAGCGGTTGTAGTGCTCGGGGCTGAGCCCGCACAGCTCCAGCAGTTCCTGGACGGCCTTCTTGAGCCCGCCCTCGGGCACCGCGTTCTGGAGCTTGAACGGTGCGCCGACGATGGTGCCGACGGTGTGCCGCGGGTTGAGCGAGGAGTACGGGTCCTGGAAGATCATCTGGATGTCGCGGCGCAGCGGCCGCATCGCGCCGACGCCCAGGTGGGTGATGTCGGTGCCCTCGAACTCGATCGTGCCGGCGGTCGGCTCGTCGAGCCGGGTGACCAGCCGGCCCATCGTCGACTTGCCGCAGCCGGACTCGCCGACGACGCCCAGCGTCTCGCCGGCGTTGACGGTGAAGTCGATGCCGTCGACGGCCCGCACCGCGCCGGTCTGGCGTCGCAGCAGCCCGCCGCGGATCGGGAAGTGCCGGGTCAGACCGGTCACCTTCAGCAGCGGCTCGCGGTCGGAGGCGGGCGCCGGCGACGCCCCGTTCAACTGTGCCTGGGGCGCGGCCGCCTGAGTGTCCGTCATCGGTTCTCTCCAGAAAGGTGGTACGAGGCCGGGCTCACAGCCGGGGCGCGATCTCTTCGGCGAAGATGCGGTGCCGCTCGGCGGCCGCGAGGTGGCAGGCCGCGTGGTGCCCGGGCGCGGCCTCGGCCAGCACCGGGACCTCGCTCGTGGAGCGCCCGCCGGTCTGCCCGGCGTACGGGCAGCGCGGGTGGAAGGCGCAGCCGCCGGGCACGTTGATCAGGCTGGGCGGCGTGCCCTTGACCGGGACGAGCCGGTCCTGGAGCTCCCGGTCGAGGCGCGGCATGGAGCCCAGCAGGCCCCAGGTGTAGGGGTGTTCGGGCGCGTCGAAGAGGGTCTCGGCGGGGCCGCGCTCGATGCACTTGCCGCCGTACATGACGAGGATGTCGTCGGCGAGCTCGGCGACCACCCCGAGGTCGTGGGTGATGATGATGACGGCGGAGCCGAACTCCTCCTGGAGGTCGCGGATGAGGTCCAGGATCTGCGCCTGGACGGTGACGTCCAGGGCGGTGGTGGGCTCGTCGGCGATCAGCAGGGAGGGGTCGTTGACCAGGGCCATGGCGATCATCGCGCGCTGGCGCATGCCGCCGGAGAACTGGTGCGGGTAGTCGTCCACGCGGCGGTCGGGCTGCGGGATGCCGACGCGGTCGAGCATCTCGATCGCGCGGGCGCGGGCCGCCCGCTTGGACGCGTCCGGGTGGTGCACCCGGTAGGCCTCGACGATCTGCGCCCCGACCGTGTAGTAGGGGTGCATCGCGGTCAGCGGGTCCTGGAAGATCATCGCCATCTCGCGGCCGCGCAGCTGGCGCACCCGTTCCGGGCCGGCCGAGACCAGTTCCTCGCCGTTCAGCCGGATCTCGCCGCTGATCCGGGCCCGCTTGGAGCGGTGCAGGCCCATGATGCCGAGCGAGGTGACGGACTTGCCGGAGCCGGACTCGCCGACGATGCCGAGGGTGCGGCCCTTGTGCAGGTCGAAGCTGACCCCGTCCACCGAGCGGACCAGGCCGTCGTCGGTGTCGAAGTGGATCCGCAGGTCGCGGACGGAGAGGAACGGGTCGCCGGCCGGGGTCTGCGCGGCGGGCGCCGTGGTCTTCTGGAGCTCGGTCACGAGAGCCTCACCCGGGGGTCGACGAGGGCGTACAGGAGGTCGACCACGAGGTTGCAGACGACGATGAAGAAGGCGGCGAGCAGGGTGACGCCGAGGATCTTCGGCAGGTCGTTGTCGGAGATCGCCTGGACGGCGAAGGCGCCGACGCCCTGCAGCGAGAAGACCTGTTCGGTGATGAGCGCACCGCCGAGGAGCAGGCCGAGGTCCATGCCGAAGATGGTGACGACGGGGGTGAGCGCGGCGCGCAGCCCGTGCCGGGTGACGACCTTGCGCTCGACCAGGCCCTTGGCCCGGGCGGTGCGGATGTAGTCCTCGCTCATCGTCTCCAGCATCCCGGCGCGGGTGAGCCGGGCGTAGAGGGCCGAGTAGAGGAAGGCCAGCGAGATCCACGGGAGGATCAGGTTGCGGGCCCACATGATCGGGTCGTCGGTGAAGTCGACGTACTGGAGGTTGTCCAGGATCGGCCACTCGTAGCTGAAGACCGTGAGCAGCAGCGCGCCGGTGAAGAAGACCGGCAGCGAGACGCCGGCGAGCGAGATGCCCATGGCGATGCGGTCGAAGACCGAGCGCGGCTTGAGGGCGGAGATGACGCCGGTGGTGACACCGGAGACCAGCCAGAGCACGGCCGCGCCGATGGCCAGCGAGAGCGTGATCGGGATGCGCTTGGTGAGCTCGGGCCAGACTTCGAGGTGGTTCTTGAAGGAGTAGCCGAAGCACGGTACGTGGCAGGTGACCGGGTCCGGGCCGAACTTGTACTCGGCGCCGCCGACCAGGCCCTTCAGGAAGTTCCAGTACTGGGTGTACAGCGGCTGGTCGAACCCGAGGTTACTCTTGACGGCCGCGATCGCCTCCGGCGACGGGTTCTTCCCGACGTACTGGGCAGCCAGCTGGTCGGCGGTCTCGCCGGCGATGCGCGGGAGCAGGAAGAAGATCGCGAAGGTGACCGCGCTGACCACCAGCAGCAGTACGACGGCCGCGAGTGTCCTGCGGATGATGTAGGCAAACACAGTTGGGCGGCTCCGGCGGCCCCCCCCCCCCCCCCGGGGGGGGGCCCGGGGGGGGGGGCCCCGGCCCAACCCCCCCGGGGGGGGGGGGGGGGCCCGCCGTGTAGA
>NZ_JBHWGD010000044.1:18931-36881 GCF_042733235.1 Kitasatospora sp. NPDC059722 | reverse complement strand
GCGCGCGGGCCCGTTCGAGGCGCTTTTTTATTCCAAAAACAGCTGGGGGGGGCCCGGGCGCCCCCCCCCGGGGGGGGTTGGGGGGGCGGGGGGGGGGCGCCGCTGCCTTCACCTGCCTTCAGGGATGCGGAGCCAGGCTCTTTACTTGGTGGTGCCGATGTTCAGGTAGTCGTACTGGCCCGAGAAGGCCGACGTGGAGACCAGGTTGGTGGCGTTGTCCGGGCGGTACAGGAAGACCTTGGCGTACATCAGCGGGACGTAGACCGCCTGGTCCATGATCTTCTTGTCGATGTCGCCGTAGATCTTCTCGCGGGCCGCCTGGTCGGTGTTGGCGATCGCGTCGTCCAGCAGCTTGTTGATCGCGGGGTCGTTCAGCTGGGCCAGGTTGCTGTTGCCGGAGGCCTTGATGGCGCGGCCGTCGGCGATCTGCTGCAGGAAGCCGTAGCCGGTCGGCCAGTCGGCGCCCCACTGCATCATCATCAGGCCGATGTTGTGGTCCTGGGTGAACTGCGGGGAACCGGCGTTGTCCGAGAAGTACTTGCCCTGCGGGTACTTCTGGATCTCGACGTTGATGCCGACCTTCTTCAGCGCGGCCTGGATCGCGGTCGCCGCCTGGATCTCGGGGTCGCGCTCGGTGCGGGCGGAGATCACGGTGCTGAAGCCGTCCGGCTTGCCGCAGGCCTTGAGGGCGTCCTTGGCCTTGCCCTCGTCACCCTTGTTGTCCGGGGTCGCCCAGGTGTTGAAGTCCTGGTGGCCCGGGATGTCCGGCGGGAGCACGGTGCTGGCGATCGCGCCGCGGATCGGGCCGCCCTCGACGGTCTGCACCGAGAGCTTGTCGATCGCGTACTGGACGGCCTTGCGGCACTCGACGTTGTCGAACGGCGCGACCTTGGTGTTGATCGCGGTGTAGATCAGGCGGCCGCCGTAGGAGCTGTCGCTGCTGGCCTTGAGCTTCGGGTTCTGCAGGATCTGCGCCTGGGTCTGCGGGTCGACGCCCAGGCCCACCAGGTCGACCTGCGCGTTGCCGGCGATCAGGTCCTTGTCGATGGTGGCCTGGTCCATGCCCATCTTGACCACGATCTTGTCCGCGAGCTGCTTGCGGATCGGGTCGGTGCTCGGGTCCCAGTTGGTGTTCGGCACCAGGGAGAGCTGCTTGCCGTCGTCGTAGGACGCGAACTTGTAGGTGCCCGAGGAGACCACGTGCTTGACGTAGCCGGCGCCGTCGTCCTTGGCCTGCGGGACCGGGACCGTCTGCGGGGCGCTGACCAGGTAGTCGAAGTCCGCGAACGGCTGCTTCAGGTGGAAGACGATGGTCAGGTCGTCCGGGGTCTCGATCGAGTTCAGGCCGCCTTCCTTGTCCTTGTACGGACCCTGGTAAGGCGTGGCGTTGTCGACCAGCAGGTCGTGGAAGTAGGTCGGGCCGTTGGAGTTCACGTCCGGCGCGAAGTTGGAGCGCTCGACGGCGTACTTGACGTCCTTCGAGGTGATCGCGGAGCCGTCGTCGTACTTCAGGCCGGGACGCAGCTTGTACGTCCAGGTCAGGCCGTCGGCGCTGGGCTGGCCGAGGCCGGCCGCGAGGTCCGGGACGAGCTTGTTGCCCTGCGCGCCGGGGCCCGGGGCGAAGGTGGTCAGCGGACGCCCGTACAGGCGCGAGAAGTTGTAGATGTAGGCGTAGTAGGTGTTGCCCGGGTCGAAGGAGTCCGGGGTGCCCTTCATCTCGTAGGTGACCGTCCCGCCCTTCTTGTCCGAGGCGTTGACGACCCCCTTCGTGGCGGCGTCGGCGCCGCCGCCGGCCGCGCTGCTGGAGGAGCCACCTGTGGTCTTGCTGGACGTGCATCCGGTCACGACGAGGACTGCGGCAGCTGCCACCGCGGTCAGCGCGACGGTACGGGACCTACGCATGGGTGAGATCAACCCCTTGAGGATGTGGAAACGGTGAAGGTTCCTGACGCAGGGTCAGTTGCTCTTGGGATCGAGGGCGTCACGCAGCCCGTCGCCGAGCAGGTTGAAGGCGAGCACGGTGAGGAAGATCGCCAGACCGGGGACCACCATGAACTGGGGGTCCACCTGGTAGTACTTGATCGCGTCGTTGAGCATGCCGCCCCAGGAGGCCTGCGGGGGCTGGATGCCGACGCCGAGGAAGCTGAGGCCCGCCTCGAAGAGGATGTTGGTCGGGATCAGCAGGGTCGAGTAGACCAGGATCGGACCGACCAGGTTAGGCAGCAGTTCCTTGAACAGGATGAACGGGCCGCGGGCGCCGAGGCTGCGGGCCGCGTGCACGAACTCCCGCTCGCGCAGCGAGAGGGTCTGTCCGCGCACGATCCGGCCCATGTAGGGCCAGTTGAAGAAGCCGATCACGAAGATCAGCACCAGGAGGTGCAGCGGGAGGCCGTGCAGGCCGAACGCGCCGCCCTGCAGCGAGGTCGAGATCGCGATCGCGAAGAGCAGCAGCGGGAACGCGAGGAAGACGTCCATGATCCGGCTGATCAGCGTGTCCACCCAGCCGCCGTAGTAGCCGGCCATGACGCCGAGCACGGTGCCGATCGTGTTGGACAGCAGCGTCGCGCCGAAGGCGACCAGCAGGGAGACCCAGGAGCCCTCGATGACACGGGCGAGCAGGTCGCGGCCGGTGAGGGGGTCGACGCCCAGCGGGTGGTCCCAGCTCATGCCGCCCCAGTCCCCGAGCGGCAGACCGCCGAGGTTGGCGTCCAGCAGGTCCTGGTTGAAGGCGTCCGGGTCGAGGCCGAACAGTCCCTCGATCGGCTTGGCCAGCACGGCGAGCAGGATCAGCAGGATCACGACGATGCCGCCGACGACGGCCAGCTTGTCCCGTTTGAAACGGGTCCAGGCGATCTGGCCGAGGGAGCGGCCCTCGATCTTCTGGGCCGGGCTCGCGGGGGCGGGTGCCTCCGGATCGTTCCCGGCGGTGGTGACGGATGTGGTCATGTCAGTAGGTCCCCTCGCCGACGGTGGCCGGCCCACGGGTGCCGGTCGCCGGCTTCGGCGGTGCGGCTATGCGGACGTGCGGAGGTGCTAAGGAGCGGGGTTTCGCGGCAGTGCGGCAGTGCGTCGTGCACGGTGCACTGCCACCACGCGGGATGGGCGTCGCGTGGCTGGAGCGGTCGGCGTGCGCGTTGACCTTTGTGGGGTTCCGAGTTCGCGCGGTGCGTTGCGCAGAACTCTCTGCCATCCGAACTGGCTTGCGCCAGCCCTGCCAAGCGACAGATGCCCAACTGTGATCTGCGTGCATGCACCTCCACGATCATCGGCATATCCCTCTTCACACGGTCGTGATAACCGTGTCAAGATGCCTGACACCCGCAGCCGCGAAGTCGTCCGGAAAGCGCCGAAGCCGACCTGACGCAAAGTCAAGTCGGCTTCTGGAAATGGGTTTTGGCGGGTTTAGCGGTTCAGCGCCCCGGGTATCCGGGCCACGGCCGCTGGGGCGGCTGCGGCTGCGGCTGCGGCTGCCCGTGCCAGCCCGGCCCGGTCTGCTGCGGGTAGTACGGCGGCGCCTGGTGGCCCGGCGGCGGCACCGGCGGGTAGGCACCGGTCGGCCGGGCGAGCCCGGCCGCCTCGCGGTCGTAGAACGGCCGCGCCTTGGCCCGCATCCACAGCGCCACCGGGTCGTACTCGTCCGCCATCGCCACCGTGGACACCGCCAGCCCCTCCGGGGCCACCGCGATCGCCCGCTGCATCAGCGCGCGCACCGCCTCCACGGCCGGCGGGGAGCCGTCGTACAGGTCCAGGCCGATGGCCAGGTACGGTTCGCCCACGGCCGGCTGCACCCAGGCCCGGCGCAGCGCCCGGACGGCCCGCACCTCGCGCGCCTGGTGCTCCAGCAGCGCGAAGAACTGCTGGGCGTTCACCTGCGGCTCGCTGAGCCTCAGCGGCCCGGCCGGCAGCCGGTCCAGGCCCCCCGCGATCCGCCGCAGGTCCGCCCACGGCACGCCGACCCCGCCGCCCGGGGCGTGCGGGTTCAGCCACAGGCCCCAGCGGGTGCGGTACAGCGACGCGGCGATCTCGCGCCCGGAGACGACCTCGTGGGCGCGCGCCCAGCCGGAGGCCGCCAGCTGCTCGGGGGAGGTGACGGCCGGCGCGTAGCCGTGGCCGCTGATCTCCATGTTCCCGTACTGGGCGTCCGGGCTGCCCGGGGTGCCGTGCCACAGCAGCATCCAGACCTGGCCCTCGGCCAGGGCGCGGAGCAGTTGCTCGTACGCCTCGTAGCGCTCCGGCGCGACCTCGCGCAGCGCGCGCTCCAGCACGCCCGGATCCGCGCCGGGGCGTCCGGCCGGTGCCTGGCCCCAGGGCCCCGGTGCACCACCGGACACCGCTCCCGCACTCATGCGCCCACCTCGCCGCGCCTCTTTCCTCACCTGCCGCCGGCCCGTCGGCCGTCTGCACGCACCCTATGGCGCGGCACCGGCCGACGCCACGGCGACGTGCCTACGAACGGACCCCGTCACACCCGCGCGTAGAACGGCAGCACCCGGGTGAGCAGCCACTCGACCACCGGATCGTCGACGAGGTCGAGCAGCACGAGGTGGACGCCGCCGGGCAGCGGCGCGGTTCCCAGCGCGCGGCCGAGCGCCTCGTTCACCGCCGCCGGGTCGGCCGGGGCGGCCGGGTCCAGCTGCACGCCGATGAACATCACGGTCGGCTCGCCCTCGATGCTCGCGAGCGCGCGGCGCGCGGTCAACACTCCCGGCAGGGCGGCGAGTTCGGCCCGGCAGACGGCCAGGAAGTGCTCCGGGTCCTCCCCCGGCACGGGCTCGCGCAGCGCGACCCGGCCACCGGTCGGCGCCGAGGGGTCCTCCCAGCGGTCCTCGCGCGGACCGCGGCGCAGCTCGGCGACGCCCTGCGGCGGCACCGGGATGCCCACCGCGGCCTCGGGGTTGACGGCGATCCCGACGCCCAGCGGCAGCCCGCGGGCGAACTCCCAGGCCGGGGCGACCGCGAACGCCATCCCCGGCGCCTGCTGGAGGAACACCTCCTGCGAGGAGAAGACCGGGACGTACGGCTCGCCGCCCAGCTCGATCGTCGGCAGGTCCAGCGACTGCCCCTGCGGGTCGCCGCCGGCGGGCAGCGGGATCCACACCTGGCTGCGGGCCAGCACCTCGACCACCCGCGGCGTCGCGCCCGGATCGCCCAGCGCGGCGGTGAGCACCTGCTCCAGCTCGTTGGCCGGCCAGGCCCCGCCCGGCGGCGGCGTGTCCGGGCCGCCCCACCCCTGCTGCTGCTCCACCGGGTACCCCATGCGCCCCTGTACCGCCCTCTGCCGGTCGGCCGCCCACTGCTGCCGACGCGCAGCAGTCTAGGGTGCGTGTTCCCTTGTGTGGCGTGTGGCCGGGTCCCCTGTGGTGTGTGACCGGGTCCCCCCTCCCATCGGTGCCGCGGACGTGCCATGATGTGCGCGTCCGACGGCGTCGTGCGCAGTCGGCCCCACTAACTCCATACCGGCCGCTCGAACCCGCGCGGGAGAGTCCGGAGTGCCCCGTCTGGTGGCACGGCCGGCGCCGAAGGAGCAAGTCCTCCCCGGAATCTCTCAGGCCCCCCTACCGCACGGGTTAGGCACATCTGGAAAGCGGCGCACGGCCTGTCGTGCGCCCACCCACGGTGCAAGCCGCCATCCTGTCCGGAAAGCTGGAAACAGCGACGGGCCGCTGCGCGGTGAAGCTCTCAGGTTCGACGACAGATGGGGAGACCCACGCCGCCGCATGCCCGCGCGCAGGAGTCGGTCCCCGAGCGGGTCCGGTCCGGCGCGTGCACCCCTGAGTGCCCAGACCGAGGAGTTCCCAGGCCATGTCGTCCCTCCGCCTCACCGCGCTCGACGCGCTGCACCGCGCCCTCGGCGCGACCATGACCGACTTCGCCGGCTGGGACATGCCGCTGCGTTACGGCAGCGAGCGCGAGGAGCACCTCGCCGTCCGCACCAAGGCCGGTCTGTTCGACCTGTCCCACATGGGCGAGATCACCGTGACCGGCCCGCAGGCCGGCGAGATGCTGGACCACGCGCTGGTCGGCTTCGTCTCCGCCCTCGGCGTGCTGCGCGCCCGCTACACCATGATCTGCGCCGAGGACGGCGGCATCCTGGACGACCTGATCGTCTACCGCCTGCGCGAGGACTCCTTCCTCGTCGTCGCCAACGCCTCCAACGCCCAGCTGGTGCTGGACGAGCTGATCGCCCGCGCCAAGGGCTTCGACGCCGTCGTCACCGACGACCGCGACACCTACGCGCTGATCGCCGTCCAGGGCCCGGAGTCCACCGCGATCCTCGCGAAGACCACCGAGGCCGACCTGCCCGGCCTGAAGTACTACGCGATCCTCCCGGCCCGGGTGGCCGACCGGGACGTGCTGCTCGCCCGCACCGGCTACACCGGCGAGGACGGCTTCGAGATCTTCTGCGCCCCGGCCGACGCCGAGCCGGTCTGGCAGGCGCTGACCGCCGCCGGCGAGGGCCACGGCCTGGTGCCGTGCGGCCTGTCCTGCCGCGACACCCTGCGCCTGGAGGCGGGCATGCCGCTGTACGGGCACGAGCTCTCCACCGACCTGACCCCGTTCGACGCCGGCCTCGGCCGGGTCGTCCGCTTCGACAAGACCACCAACGACGGCGTCTTCGTCGGCCGCAAGGCCCTGGAGAAGGCCGCCGCCGAGGCGGAGTCGACCCCGCCGCGCGTCCTGGTGGGCCTGGTCTCCGAGGGCAAGCGCGTGCCGCGCGCCGAGTACACGGTGGTCTCCGCCGACGGCGCCCCGATCGGCCGGATCACCTCGGGCGCGCCGTCCCCGACGCTGGGCAAGCCGATCGCGATCGCCTACGTGGACGCGGCCCACGCCGCCCCCGGCACCGCCGTCGCGGTGGACGTGCGCGGCAAGCACGAGCCGGTCGAGGTCGTCGCCCTGCCGTTCTACAAGCGCGCCCGCTGAGGATCTTCCCGGGCCCTCGGTCACCACTGATCCGCGACGAAGCCGTCCGCGCGGCGGCCCGCTTCGTCGTACCCGCTTCCCATCCTGGAGAATGACGCCATGAGCAACCCCCAGCACCTGCAGTACACCAAGGAGCACGAGTGGCTGACGGCCGCCGAGGACGGTGTCTCGACGGTCGGCATCACCAAGCACGCCGCGGACGCGCTCGGTGACATCGTCTACGTGCAGCTGCCCGAGGTCGGCGACGAGGTGACCGCCGGCGAGACCTGCGGCGAGCTGGAGTCCACCAAGTCGGTCAGCGACCTGTACTCCCCGGTGACCGGCGAGGTCGTCGAGGTCAACCAGGACGTCCTGGACGACAACGCCCTGGTCAACAGCGCCCCGTTCGAGGGCGGCTGGCTGTTCAAGGTCAAGGTGGAGTCCACCGACGAGCTGCTCAGCGCCGACGAGTACACCGCCTTCATCGGCGGCTGACCAGGCCCTTGGCGCGGCGGGCCGCAGCGCGGCGGCCCGCCCCCCTCACCGCCCACCCGTCACCCGCCGCCGCCCTTCCGAGGGCGCACTTCGCGCGGCGGTCCCGATTCCTCCTTCGCCCCGGGAAGACCACACCATGACGGTTCTCAACGAATCCCTGCACTCGCTCGACCCGGAGATCGCCGCCGCGGTCGACGCCGAGCTGCACCGCCAGCAGACCACCCTGGAAATGATCGCCTCCGAGAACTTCGCCCCGGTGGCGGTCATGGAGGCCCAGGGCTCGGTGCTCACCAACAAGTACGCCGAGGGCTACCCCGGCCGCCGCTACTACGGCGGCTGCGAGCACGTCGACGTCGTCGAGCAGATCGCGATCGACCGCGTCAAGGCCCTGTTCGGCGCCGAGCACGCCAACGTCCAGCCGCACTCGGGCGCGCAGGCCAACGCCGCCGCGATGTTCGCGCTGATCCAGCCGGGCGACACCATCCTGGGCCTGAGCCTGGCCCACGGCGGTCACCTGACCCACGGCATGAAGATCAACTTCTCCGGCAAGCTCTACAACGTGGCCGCGTACCACGTCGACGAGAAGAGCGGCCAGGTCGACATGGCCGAGGTCGAGCGCCTCGCCAAGGAGCACCAGCCGAAGCTGATCATCGCCGGCTGGTCCGCCTACCCGCGCCAGCTCGACTTCGCCGAGTTCCGCCGCATCGCCGACGAGGTCGGCGCCCTGCTCATGGTGGACATGGCGCACTTCGCCGGCCTGGTGGCCGCGGGCCTGCACCCGAACCCGGTGCCGTACGCGGACGTCGTCACCACCACGACCCACAAGACCCTGGGCGGCCCGCGCGGCGGCGTCATCCTGTCGAAGGCCGAGTGGGCCAAGAAGATCAACTCCGCGGTCTTCCCCGGCCAGCAGGGCGGTCCGCTGGAGCACGTGATCGCGGGCAAGGCCGTCGCGTTCAAGGTCGCCGCGTCCGAGGAGTTCAAGGAGCGCCAGCAGCGCACCCTGGACGGTGCCCGGATCCTCGCCGAGCGCCTGCTGCAGGCCGACGTCGCCGAGGCCGGCGCCTCCGTGCTGTCCGGCGGCACCGACGTGCACCTGGTGCTGGTCGACCTGCGCAACAGCCAGCTCGACGGCCAGCAGGCCGAGGACCGCCTCCACGAGGTCGGCATCACGGTCAACCGCAACGCGATCCCGAACGACCCGCGCCCGCCGATGGTCACCTCCGGCCTGCGCATCGGCACCCCGGCCCTCGCCACCCGCGGCTTCGGCGCCGAGGACTTCCGCGAGGTCGCCGACATCATCGCCGAGGCCCTCAAGCCGGGCTTCGACGAGACCGTCGCCGCCGGCCTGAAGGCCCGCGTCACCGCGCTGGCCGAGAAGTACCCGCTCTACCCGAACCTCTGATCGCCGGGGGTGGGTGACCGGCCTCACGCCGGTCGTCCACGGGAGTTTCCGGGGCACCGCGCACACTGGAAAGACGCGCGGTGCCCCTCCTCATGCTGCGCCTACGCACAGCAACGCAATGTCCGTCCACGAGACCAGACAAGGACGTCCCCCCGTGGCCCTCAGTGTCTTCGACCTTTTCTCCATCGGTATCGGCCCGTCGAGCTCCCACACGGTCGGCCCGATGCGCGCCGCCCGGATGTTCGCCCGGCGGCTGCGGTCCGAAGGCCTGCTGCCCGGGGTGGTGAGCGTCCGCGCCGAGCTGTACGGCTCGCTCGGCGCCACCGGCCACGGCCACGGCACCCCGAAGGCCGTCCTGCTCGGCCTGGAGAACAACTCCCCGCGCACGGTCGACGTCGACCAGGCCGACCGGGACGTCGAGCGGATCACCGCCGAGAAGCGGCTCAGCCTGCTCGGCGAGCACCCGATCGACTTCGACCCCGACACCCAGCTGATCCTGCACCGGCGCCGCTCGCTGCCGTACCACGCCAACGGGATGACCCTGTGGGCGTTCGCGGCCGACGGCTCGACGCTGCTGGAGAAGACCTACTACTCGGTCGGCGGCGGCTTCGTCGTCGACGAGGACGCGATCGGCGCCGACCGGGTCAAGCCGGACGACACCGCGCTGAAGTACCCCTTCCGCACCGGCGAGGAGCTGCTGCGCCTCACCCGCGAGACCGGGCTGTCGATCTCCGGCCTGATGCTGGAGAACGAGAAGGCCTGGCGCAGCGAGGAGGAGATCCGCACCGGGCTGCTGGAGATCTGGCAGGTCATGCAGGAGTGCGTCCGCGCCGGCATGTCCCGCGAGGGCATCCTGCCGGGCGGCCTCAAGGTGCGCCGCCGGGCGGCGGCCGCGGCCCGCGCGCTGCGCGCCGAGGGCATCGGCCCGGCCAACGCGATGGAGTGGGTGACGCTCTACGCGATGGCGGTCAACGAGGAGAACGCCTCCGGCCGCCGGGTGGTCACCGCGCCGACCAACGGTGCGGCCGGGATCATCCCCGCCACCCTGCACTACTACCTGAACTTCATCCCGGGCGCCGACGACGACGGCATCGTCCGCTTCCTCCTCGCGGCCGGCGCGATCGGCATGCTGTTCAAGGAGAACGCCTCCATCTCCGGCGCCGAGGTCGGCTGCCAGGGCGAGGTCGGCTCCGCCTGCTCGATGGCCGCGGGCGGCCTCGCCGAGGTCCTCGGCGGCTCCCCCGAGCAGGTCGAGAACGCCGCCGAGATCGGCATCGAGCACAACCTCGGCCTCACCTGCGACCCGGTCGGCGGCCTGGTCCAGATCCCGTGCATCGAGCGCAACGGCATGGCGTCCGTCAAGGCCGTCACCGCCGCCCGCATGGCCCTGCGCGGCGACGGCCGGCACCACGTCTCGCTCGACAAGGCGATCAAGACGATGAAGGAGACCGGCGCCGACATGAAGATCAAGTACAAGGAGACCTCGCGCGGCGGCCTCGCCGTGAACGTCATCGAGTGCTGATCGCCCCGGCGTGACGGCGGGCCCCCGGACGGCGTGACCGTCCGGGGGCCCGTTGTGTTGCGGCGGCCGGCCCGCCGGCCGCTACTCCTGCGCGGCGCGGCGGCAGGCGTTGCCGGCGATGACGGCCGGGACGTAGTCCTCCCGCAGGAGGTGGTAACAGCTCTGGAAGGCAGCCTGTCCCCCGGCCGCTCCGATCTGGCAGGCGTCCTCCGCGATCTGCGGGTCGGCGTCCGGCTTGTTCTCCAGGACGTAGTAGAAGCAGCCCTGCGGGGTCGCGCTCGCGGCCGGCGCGAGGGCGACGACACCACCCAGCGCGAGGGTGAGGCCGGTGGCGGCGGCGGCGATCCGTCGTACGAGCTTCATGGTCGGCAAATCCTTCCGGTCGTCACGGAGTCGGCGGACGAAGGACGAACGCTTCGTCCACCAACTCCCGGTCCCGGCAAGAGATACCGAAGTGGCCCGCCGACCGCCCGGGGCCGCGCCGACGACCCGCCAAGATCACCCGAAGGCGAGGAGGGCCAGCCCGGCGGCCAGGATGCCGAGGCCCGACCACGAGACGGCCGGCAGCCGTTCGCCGAGCACCGCGACGCCGAGGAGGGCGGCGACGGCGGGCTCGGCGAGGGTGAGCGTCGTGGCGGTCTGGGCCGTGGTGCGGCGCAGGCCGTGGCCGAAGAGGCGGTACGCGAGGAAGGTCGTGATCACGGCCAGGTGGAGCACGACGGCCGCCCCCCGGAGCGAGACGAGCCAGGGCCCGCCGCCGAACACCAGGACGGGCAGCACGAGCACCGCGGCCGCGCCGAACATCGCGCCCATCACCCCGCCCGACGCGTGCCCGCGCGCGATCAGCGCGCCCCCGATGAGCGAGTACGCGGCGTACGAGAGCCCGGAGAGGGCGGCCAGCAGGACGCCGAGGAGGTCCACGGGCGCGCCGGCGCCGGTGAGTCCGGGCCCGAGGACGAGCACCGCGCAGCCGAGGACGGCGGCGGCGGTGGCGACGGCCCACCGGGTGCCCGGTAGCTGCCGCCCGGCGATCCAGCCGAGGAGACCGGTGAACACGGGGGCGCTGCCGAGCGCGATCACGGTGGAGACGGCGACGCCGGTGCGCGTCACGGCCGGGTAGAACGTGAGCGGGTAACCCACCACCGCGACGGCGCCGAGGGCGAGCAGCCGGCGCTCGCCGCGGGTGCACGCCCCGGGCAGGGCGCGCGCGTCGCGGCTGGAGAGGAACAGGAGGAGCCCGCCGAGGACGAGCGCAGCGGCTCCGAGGACCGCCGGGGGCGCACCGGCGGGCGCGAGGGAGCTCGCCGTCCCGGTGGTGCCCCAGAGCACGGCGGCGGCCAGGATCGGCAGCGGACCGCGCAGGCGGCCGGGGGCGGTGGGAGCCGCCGGGGTGGCGGGGGCGGGGCGGGAGGGCGTGCGGGTACGGGTGCGGTTCGGCACAGTGGTGAACTTCCGTCGTCGAAGACCGTCTTGGGACTGGTTTCGAAAACGGGCGCACGCGACGGACCCCCGGCGGCAGGGGCCGGCCGGGGCCGCGGGTCAGATCACCTGCGCGCGCCCGCTCAGGCGCGGAGCGGTGGCAGCGCGACGCGCCAGTACGGGTTCACGCCCCCGATGCTACGTCAACGGCGCATGGTGCACGCTCGCCCGAAAGCGTTAACGGCCGCCCCCACCCGCACGGGGATGGCGACACCGGTCGGGCGGCCCCCTCGGGGGCGATCATTTATGAATATTCACAGGCAACATCGTTAACCTATGCAAATTCCCAAGGTGAAGTAGGTTACAAACCTTTCAATCCAAGCTGCCCGGTTTGCCCACATGCTGAGATCCGTGCCATAGTCGACACATCGGACTTCGACTGGCCCGACCTGGCACAGTCGACGCCCATCGCGCGGCACGCACCCCCTTGGCCGGCGCGATGACCTGCACGGGCCCCCATCCGCCGGACCACGGCGATTCCAGGGGGCCCTGCGTGTTTTCCGGACCCTGCCGCGTCAATGGCGCTCGCGGATCTTCAGCTCGAACCAGACGCCCTTGCCCCGCGGCAGCAGGTCCGCACCCCACCGGTCGGCGAGGTCGTCGACCACCTTCAGGCCGCGCCCCCGCTCGGTGACGGGCAGCGGCTCGGCGAGGATCACGCAGGGCAACGCCCTTGAGGAGTCCCGGACTTCGACCCGCAGCCAGCCCGGCTTGCGGATCACCTGGAGCCCGATCGTGCGGCCGGCGGCGTGCCGCACGGCGTTGGAGACGAGCTCGCTGGTGAGTAACTCCCCCGCCTCCAGGTGCTGGTGGAGGTCCCAGGACTCCAGGACGGAGAGCACCAGCCGGCGGGCCACCTGAGCGGACTCCGCCCGGGACGGCAGCCGCACCTCGCCCGGCGCGGACTGGTCGCACAGCCTGCCGAAGTACATCTCCTCCAGTTCCCCGGAGCTGAGCCGCTCCAGCGCCGACAGCGCGCCCGGGACGTCGATCCAGGACGCCTCCGCGACCATTCCGGCTCCCGGAACTGATGACTGATCTGTTTCGCCCCAACCCGCCATGCGACCCATCATTGCGGAACGCAAGCAGCCGCGTACGGACAATGAGCAAACGATCACGACCGATTCGGCATATGCCCCATGCAAGAGGGGGCGACGGGCGGGCGGCAAAACGACGACCCGGGACCGGCACGAGGCCGGTCCCGGGTCGCGGGGAGCGCGTGGTGCCCGGTGGCTACCAGGAGGCCCAGGGCAGGCTCCAGCCGCTCAGACCGTTCGACGGGTCGAGCGTCTCGCTCTTGCTGGAGTTCTTCACGATCACGACGTCGCCGACGATCGAGCCGTCGTAGAACTTGCCCATCGAGGTGGAGTCGCCGCCGCCCTTGACGTCCTTGAGGCCGACGCAGCCGTGGCTGACGTTGTCCTCGCCGAAGGCGTCCGACCAGTAGTTGCCGTGGATGTAGGTGCCCGAGTCGGTGAGGCGCATCGAGTGCGGCACCTGGAGGTCGTACGGCGCGCCGGTCATCCCGGGCAGGGTGCTGGACTGCATCCGCACCACGCCCTCCTTGGACTCGATGACCATGGTGCCGTTCCAGGTCGGGTGCGCGTCCGAGCCGGAGGTGATGTCGATGTCGGAGGACTGGCCGTCCCGCACGACCGTCATCTTGTGGGTCTTGGCGTCGACGGTGGACACCTGCGAGCGCCCGATGGTGAAGGGCTCGTCGCGGTCGCTGCCGTAGACGCCGGGGGCGATCTCGACGCTGCCCAGGTGGTAGTGCACCGTCACCTTGGTACCGGACTTCCAGTACTCGGCGGGGCGGAAGTCCAGCCGGCGGTCGCCGAACCAGTGGCCCTTCACCTCGGTGCCGTTGCTGCTCTCGAAGGTGATGCCCTTGAGGACCGCGTCCTTGTTCTTGACGTCCTTGCTGAAGTTCACCGAGACGATCATGCCGACGCCGTACGTCGCGTTGTTGTCGACGTTGTCGGCGGCCTTGGCCAGCGCCGTCGGGGTCAGCGTGGTGAAGCTGCTGTCGGCCTGCGCCACGGCGCCGTTGGCGTCCGCGGCCATCGCGCTCACCTGGTAGGAGGTGCCGACCGCGAGCCCGGCGGACGGGGTCCAGCTGGAGCCGTCGGCGGCGATCGTGCCGGGTATCTCCTTGCCGCTCTTGTCGCTCACCTTCACGGTGGTGAGCTTGCCGCCCGTCGCGCCGACCTTCAGCGCGTCCGGCGCGACGTCGACCGAGCCGGTCTTCGGCTCGATGGACACCACGGCCTGCGACGTCTTCGGCGCCGCGCTCGTGCCGGCCGCCGAGGGAGCCGCGGAGGCCGCGCCGCCCCCGAGGTCGGCCTTGGCCGCGCTCCCGCCGCCGTCGTTGTTGTTGCACGCCGCCGTCAGGACCATCATTCCGCCGACCAGACCGACGGCCATCACCCTGCGTATCGACTTCACGTCGATCCCTCCCTCAAACACCCCGTTCGGACCCAGCGGGCCCGACCAATACACGCGCTGGCCACCGGAAAGGTTGCGCCATTCGAGGGGCTTCGCGCTCGGAAAACGCCGGCGGCCCGACCCCAACGGGTGAGGATCGGGCCGCTCGACGGAAAAGCAGTGACGATACGGGACTACCCGGGCCTATTGCCGGGTAAGTCCTACCAGTTCGCCCAGGCGACGTTCCAGCCGCCCAGCCCGTTGGAGGGCGAGACGGTCTTCTCCTTGGTGTTCACGACCTTGACGACGTCGCCGACCATCGAGTCGTTGTAGAACTTGCCGGCGACCGAGGAGTCGCTGCCGCCCTGCACGTCCGACATCGCGACGCAGCCGTGGCTGCCGTTCAGGTTCCCGAACGGGTTGTTCTTGGCCCAGTAGTTCCCGTGCACGAACGTGCCGGACGTGGTCAGCCGCATCGCGTGCGGCACGTCCTGGATGTCGTACTCGCCGCCGAGACCGACGGTCTGCGAGTTCATCCGGGTGACCTTCTCCTTGGACATGATCACCATGGTGCCGCCCCAGGACGGCGTCGCGTCCGCGCCCAGCGTGACCGGCACGGTGGTGCTCTTGCCGTCCCGCTCGACGGTCATCTGGTGCGTCTTGGCGTCCGCGGTGGAGACCATCGAGCGCCCGACGGTGAACGGCTCGTCCTTGTCCACGTCGCCGTAGACACCGGGCGACACCTCGACGTTCTTCAACCGGTACTTGATGGTGACCTTGGTGCCCGGCTTCCAGTACTCCGCCGGACGGAAGTCCACCCGGCGGTCACCGAACCAGTGGCCCTTCACCTCGGTGCCGTTGCTGCTCTCGAAGGTGATGCCCTTGACGACGGCGTCCTTGTTCTTGACGTCCTTCGTGAAGTTCACCGAGACGATCATGCCGACGCCGTAGGTGGCGCCGTCGCTGATGTTGTCGTTGGTGGAGACCTTCTTCTCCGGCGTCAGCGTCGTGAACGTCGTCGTGGACGCGGCCACCAGGCCGTCGGCGTCCTTGGCCTGCGCGTTCACCTTGTACGCCATGCCGACGGCGAGCGCCGCCGCGGGCTTCCAGCCGGTGCCGTCCGGGGTGATCGCGCCCTCGACCGGCTTGCCGTCCTTGTCGGTCACCTCGACCGACGTGAGCTTGCCGTTGGACACGCCCACCTGCAGCCCGTTGCTCGGCGCGACGTCCTGGGCGCCGTCCTTCGGTGCCACGGCCAGCACCGCGGCCGAGGTCTTCGGTGCGGCCTGCGAGGCCGCCGGGGCCGCGGCGCCGTCGGCCGCCGTCGTGCTGCCCCCCGACGCCTTGTCGCCGCCCCCGTTGTCGTCGTTGCAGGCCGCGGTGAGCAGCAGCACCCCGCCCATGGCCAGTGCCACCGCACCCCTGCGTATCGCGGCGCCGGCCGTCGTACCCGTCTTCACGGTTTCTCCCCTCCCGGTATTCACTCACTTGACGCGGCGAGTGCCCCCGAAAGTTGCACCGGGCGCCGATCTTTCGCGCCGGGTCCCGGCACGTCGGAGCAGGATAACCGGGCCGTCCGGGTGAACTCCGGGGGGAGGTGGGTGAAGCAGTCGTGAAGGCTCCCGGCGCTAGTGGAACGGCGGCAGCGCGCTGCCGGCCACCCACTGGGCCCACGGCACGTTCCAGTCGTTGAGCCCGTTCTGCGGCGGCACGACGTCCCCGGCGGAGGCCTTCACCTCCAGCACGTCCCCCGGGATGGTGTGCTCGAACAGCCAGCCGGCCGGGGTGTCCTTGCCCGTCCCGCCCTTGGTGTCGGCGAGGCCGATGCAGCCGTGGCTGGTGTTCGCGGTGCCGAACACCCCGGGATCCGCCCAGTAGTTGCCGTGGATGAAGGTGCCGGAGGCGGTCAGCCGCATCGCGTGCGGGACGTCCTTGATGTCGTACTCGTCGCCCATGCCGACGGTCTGCGAGTTCATCCGGGTCTCCCGGTACTTCTCCGACACCACCAGCACCCCCCGGTAGGTGGAGTGGTCGGGGCTGCCACCGGACACCTTCAGCACCCGCAGCACCTTGCCGCCCTGGCCGGAGCGGACGGTCAGGGTGTGCGCGTCGAGGTCCACCGTGGACACCTGGGCCCGGCCGACCGTGAAGCGCAGGTCCTTGGTCTGGGTGCCGAACTCCCCCGGCGCGCCCTGCACGTCCTTCAGCCGCAGCTCCACCGTGACCTTCGTCCCGGCCGCCCAGTACCGCTGCGGGCGGAAGTCCAGCCGCTGGCCGCCGAACCAGTGCGCGGCCACCGGGACGGGCGGGTCCGCGCTCACCCGCACCGCCCGCTCCACCGCCGCCCGGTCGGTGACCGGACGGCTGAAGCGCAGCGAGACGGGCATCCCGACACCCACCGTGGAGCCGTCCTCGGGGGTGAAGAAGGCGACGAAGGTGTGCGCGCGGGCGACGGTCGAGAACGCCGAGTGCTGGGCCGCCTTCTGGCCCTGCCCGTCCTCGGCGACGGCGTCCAGGGTGTACGCGGTGCCGAGCGGCAGCGGGCCGTCCGGCGTCCACGCCGCGCCGTCCGGGGCGACGGTGCCGGGGACCTCGGTGCCCCTGCTGTCGGCGAGCCGGACGGAGACCAGCCTGCCCTGCGCGACCGTCACCCGCACCGGCCCGTCCGGCGGCACGTCCTGGGCGCCGTCGGCGGGGAGGGCGGCGAGCACCGCCCGGGACGGCGGCGGGGGCGGGGTGTGCACCCCGGGCGGGGCCCCGTCGTTGGCGGGCGCGGCCGGGGCGCCGCCGCTGCCGCAGCCCGTGAGCGCGGCCAGGCACCAGGCCGCCGCCACCGCCCGCCGCGCCCAAACCCGTCCTCGGCGCCGCATTCCGGGGGCCTCCAGCCGTGTCGTTCCGATATCCGGAACAACGAGGAGCCCCGGGACCGGACACGGCGGCGCGGGCCGGCCGGCGCCCGCCCCCCGGGCCGCGCGGGCGCCCCGCGCCGACCCGGGCACCCCACGGCCCGCACCCCTCGGCCGCCATCCGCCGGTAAGCCCCCGTTCAGCCGCTTCCGATCAGTGCAAACCGGGAATGAGGAAGGGCACGGGGTCCGGGACACCCCGGCCAGGGAGGGCACGGCCATGGCGTCAGGGCAGGAGCTGGAAGCCGGTGTGCGGACGCGCGGCGGACGGACCGCCGAGCCACCGTGGCCCGGCGACTGGCAGCCGCTCGGCGCCCGCTTCCGCACCGACCGGCTCGGCGGCCCCGGCACCAACTTCGCGCTCTGGGCGGCCGGCGCCGAGGCCGTCGACCTGTGCCTGTTCGACGAGGACGGCAAGGAGAGCCGGCACCGCCTCACCGAACAGGACTTCCAGATCTGGCACGGCTTCCTGCCCGGCGTGCGCCCCGGCACGCGGTACGGCTTCCGCGTGCACGGCCGCTGGGACCCGTGGACCGGCGCCCGCTGGAACCCGGCCAAGCTGCTGCTCGACCCGTACGCCCGCGCCGTCGACGGCTGTTACACCTCCCACGACGCGGCCAGCGGCGCCGTCCGCAACTGGCCCGAGGCGGACGTCGCCGACACCGTCCGGGACAACCGCGACTCCGCCCGCTACGTGCCCAGATCCGTGGGGGGGGCGGGCGGGGGCGCGGGGGGGGGCGGCCCCCCCCCCCCCGCCCCCCCGGCCGGGGGCGCGGGCGGCCATGAAGCCCGCCCGCGCGGCGGCACTCGGCGC
>NZ_JBHWGD010000044.1:0-18921 GCF_042733235.1 Kitasatospora sp. NPDC059722 | reverse complement strand
CGCCCACTGCGGGGGGGGGGCGCGCCCCACCCCCCCCCCCGCCCCGCCGCCTCGCCCCGCGGCCCCCCCCCCCCCCCCGCCCCCCCCCCCCCCCCCCACGACTGGTACGACGACCACCGCCCGAAGACCCCGTGGGCCGAGACCGTCCTCTACGAACTGCACGTCCGCGGCTTCACCATGCGCCACCCCGACGTCCCGCCCCACCTGCGCGGCACCTACGCGGGCCTGGCCCACCCCGCCGCCGTCGCCCACCTGACCCGCCTCGGCGTCACCGCCGTCGAACTGCTGCCGGTCCACCAGCACGCCAGCGAGGACCACCTCCAGGCCCGCGGCCTGGCCAACTACTGGGGCTACAACACCGTCGGGTTCTTCGCCCCGCACGCCGGCTACTCCGCCTCCGGCTCGCGCGGCGGCCAGGTCGGCGAGTTCAAGCGGATGGTCCGCGCCCTGCACGCCGCCGGGATCGAGGTGATCCTCGACGTCGTGTTCAACCACACCGCCGAGGGCGCCGAACTCGGGCCCACGCTCTCGCTGCGCGGCATCGACAACGCCGCCTACTACCGCCTCGCCCCGCACCGTCCGCGCGGCTACGCCGACTACACCGGCTGCGGCAACACCCTGGACACCCGGCGCCCGCAGGTGATCCGGCTGATCACCGACTCGCTGCGGTACTGGGTCACCGAGATGGGCGTGGACGGCTTCCGCTTCGACCTCGCCGCCGCCCTCGCCCGCGCCGGCGACGGCGTCGACATGGAGCACCCGTTCCTCGCCGCCGTCTCCCAGGACCCCCTCCTCAGCCGGGTCAAGCTGATCGCCGAGCCGTGGGACGTCGGCCCGGGCGGCTACCAGGTCGGCGGCTTCCCCCCGCTGTGGGCCGAGTGGAACGACAAGTACCGGGACACCGTCCGGGACTTCTGGCGCGGCGCCCGCCCGGACGTCCGCGAGCTCGGCTACCGGCTCTCCGGCTCCTCCGACCTCTACCAACGCGGCGGACGGCGCCCGTACGCCTCCGTCAACTTCGTCACCGCGCACGACGGCTTCACCCTGCGCGACCTCGTCAGCTACGACCGCAAGCACAACGAGGCCAACGGCGAGGCCAACCGGGACGGCACCGACGACAACCGCTCCTGGAACCACGGCGTCGAGGGCGAGACCGACGACCCGGACGTCACCGCCCTGCGGCTGCGCCAGCTGCGCAACCTGCTGGCCACGCTGCTGCTCTCCACCGGCGTGCCGATGCTCACCGCCGGCGACGAGTTCGGCCGCACCCAGGGCGGCAACAACAACGCCTACTGCCAGGACAACGAGGTCAGCTGGCTGGACTGGTCCCTGCTGCGCGAGCCCGGCTGGCGGGACCTGTGCGACCTGACCGCCCGCCTGGTGCGGCTGCGCCGCGCCCACCCGGTGCTGCGGCAGCGGGCGTTCTTCTCCGGCCGGGCCGCCGTCCCGGGCGGCCTGCCGGACCTCGCCTGGTTCACGCCGCTCGGCAAGGAGATGACCGAGGCCGACTGGTTCGCCCCGACGGCCTGCCTCGGCATGCTGCTGTCCGGTGCCGCGATGTCCGAACGGGACGGCGCCGGGCGGCCGTCGCACGACGACAGCTTCCTGCTGCTTTTCAACGCCGGCCACGAACCGGTCGTCTTCACCCTCCCCGGCGAGCCCTGGGCCGCGCCGGAGGCCGCGTACGGGACGGTCGTCGACACGGCCGCCCCGGGCACCGGCGAACCGCACCCGCGGGGGGCCGTCGTGCTGGGCGGGCGCTCGCTCCAGCTGCTGCGCGCGCCCGCCCCGGAGTGATCCGGCGCGCGTCAGCCGCGCGCGTGGCCCACCTCGACGTTCTCCAGCACGCCGATCGCGTCCGGCACCAGCACCGCCGCCGAGTAGTAGGCGCTGACCAGGTAGGACGCGATCGCCTTCTCGTCGATGCCCATGAACCGGACGTTCAGCCCGGGCTCGTACTCGTCCGGGATGCCGATCTGGTTGAGGCCGATGACGCCCTGGTTGTCCTCGCCCACGCGCATCGCGATGAAGGACGTGGTGCCGGTGTCCGCCACCGGGATCTTGTCGCACGGGAAGATCGGCACCCCGCGCCAGGTCGGCCGGTGCTTGCCCGCGACGTCGACGGTGCCGGGGTGGATGCCGCGCCTGTTGCACTCCCGCCCGAACGCCGCGATCGCCCGCGAGGGGGCGAACAGGTAGTCGGTGTCGCGGCGCATGGCGAGCAGCTCGTCCAGGTCGTCCGGGGTGGGCGGGCCGGAGTGGGTCTGGATGCGCTGGTCGAAGTCGGTGTTGCTCAGCAGCCCGAAGTCGGGGTTGTTGATCAGCTCGTGCTCCTGGCGCTCGCGCAGCGCCTGGACGGTCAGCCGCAGCTGCTGCTCGGTCTGGTTCATCGGCTGGTTGTAGAGGTCGGCGACCCTGGTGTGCACCTTCAGGACGGTCTGCGCGACGCTCAACTCGAACTCGCGCGGCCGCAGTTCGTAGTCCACGAAGGCGCCGGGCAGCTCGAACTCGCCCTCGTGGCCCGCCGACAGGTCGATGTTCGCCTCGCCGTGCGGGTTCTGCGCCTGCGCGGCGTCGGCCGCGAAGCCCAGCAGCTGCTCGCGCAGCGCGTCCGAGCGGTCGACCAGCTCCTGGAACACCGGCCACGAGAGCGCCATCGCGACGCCCGCGGTCGCCGCCTTCACGGTGTACGGCCAGGTGCCGTCCTCCCGGGTGAGGGCCTCGTCGCCGATGTGGTCGCCGTCCGCGAGCGTCCCGACCACCGTCTGCTCGCCGTACTTGCCGGTGCCGAGCCGGTCGACCTTGCCGTGCGCGAGCAGGAACACCTCCTCGATCGGCGACCCCTCCCGCACCAGGACGTCGCCCGGGGCGAAGTCCCGCTGCACGAACCGGCGGGCCAGCTCCTCCAGCACGGCGTCGTCCTCGAAGCCGCGCAGCGCCGGCACCTCGCGCAGCGAGGGGGCGATCACGCTCACCGAGGTGCCGGTCTTGGCGAAGCTCACCCGGCCGCGCCCGGTCGCGTAGCTCAGGCGGCGGTTGACCCGGTACGTACCCGCCTGGACCGGTACCCAGGGCAGCATCCGCAGCAGCCACCGGGAGGTGATCTCCTGCATCTGCGGCTCGGACTTGGTCGTCGTCGCCAGGTTCCGCGCCGCCACCGTGCTGAGGCTGAGCTGTGTCCGCACCTGCACCACCGTGGCGCCCCCCGCGGGGCCCGGCTCGGTCTCGACCGTCATGTCGCATCTCCTACCACTCGCGCATCAGTGACCATCCGTCAGGAGATGTAATCGGCCGATCGGCAGGGGCTCGCAAGAGGCGCTCGACGCACTCCTCCCTGCACGAACCGACACGTGCGCCCCGTCGAACGCCTCCGCCCCACCCGTACGGGTGGCCGGTTCTCGCCGCACCGCGCCGACAGGGGTGAAAAACCTGGTGAGAAATGACGGGAGGTCTGCCTACCCTCACGGCGATGGCCGAGAACCGACAACCCGACGCCCCCGGGACCGCCCACCGCTCCACGGTCCGCTCCCTGCTGCGCCTGTGGCCCTACGCCCGGGCCGTCCGCCGCCGGCTCGCCACCTCCGTGACGGCCGCCGTGCTCGCCATGCTGAGCGTCCTCGGCGTGCCGATCGTGCTCGGCCGGATCGTGGACGGACCCCTGGCCCGGCACGACCTCGCCGGGCTGTGGCCGCTGGTCGGCCTGCTGCTGCTCCTCGGCCTGGTCGAGGCCGGCCTGTTCTACACCCGCCGGGTGGTCCTGGCCCGCCCGCTGGCCGGGCTGGAGACGGCCATGCGCGGCGACCTCTTCGCCAAGCTCCAGCGGCTGCCGGTCTCCTTCCACGAACGGTGGGGATCCGGCCAGTTGCTCTCCCGGGCCACCGCCGACATGTACACCATGCGGCTGTTCCTGGCCTTCCCGCTGGTCTTCCTCATCGTCAACTCGGTGATGTTCCTGGCCGGCACGGTGGTGATGTTCACCCAGGACTGGCGGCTCGCCCTGATCGTCGTGCTGCCCGCCGCACCGCTGTTCGTGCTCACCCGGCGCTTCGAGTCCGGCTACTCCGGCGCCTCCCGGCTCGCCCAGGACCGCAACGGCGACCTCGCCACCGTCGTCGAGGAGTCCGTCCTCGGCATCCGCGTCCTCAAGGCCTTCGGCCGCCACCGCTCGATGCACGAGCGGTTCCGCGCCCAGTCCCGGCTGCTGCGCCGCACCGAGCTGCACAAGGCCCACCTGCTGGCGAACCTGTGGGCGGTGATCGTCGGCCTGCCGGAGATCGCCCTCGGCTGCGCCCTCGCCGTCGGCGCCTACCTGGTCGCCCACGACCAGCTCAGCGCCGGCAGCCTGGTCGCCTTCCTCTCCACCGCGCTCGCGCTGCGCTGGCCGGTCGAGTCCCTCGGCTGGCTGCTCGCCTACGCCAACGAGGCCGCCACCGCCACCGACCGCTTCTTCGAGGTCCTCGACGAACCCGAGGAGGAGGACCCGGGCACCGCCACCGGCCTCGGCGCCACCCCGGACGGCATCCGCCTCACCGGCGTCCGCTTCCGCTACCCCGACGCCCCCGACGGCACCCCCGACCTGCTCCGGGGCATCGACCTGCACGTGCGCAGCGGCGAGACGATGGCCCTGGTCGGCGCCACCGGCAGCGGCAAGACCACCCTCACCGCCCTGCTCCCCCGTCTGTACGAGGCCACCGGCGGCACCATCACGCTGGACGGCCGCGACATCCGCGACCTGCCCCGGGAGCGGCTGCGCGAGCTCGTCGCGGTGGCCTTCGAGGAGCCCACCCTGTTCTCGGCGACCGTCCGGGAGAACGTCCTGATGGGCGCCCCCGGCGCGGGCGAGGACCGGCTGCGCTCCGCGCTCGCCACCGCCCAGGCCGGCTTCGTCGACAAGCTCCCGGCCGGGGCGGACACCGAGGTCGGCGAGCAGGGCCTGAGCCTCTCCGGCGGCCAGCGCCAGCGCCTCGCCCTGGCCCGCGCGGTCGTCGGCGACCCGGCCTTCCTCGTCCTCGACGACCCGCTGTCCGCCCTCGACGTGCACACCGAGGCCCTGGTCGAACGCGCCCTGCGCGAGGTCCTCGCCGGCACCACCGCCCTGGTGGTCGCCCACCGCCCCAGCACCGTGCTGCTCGCCGACCGGGTCGCGGTGCTCGCGGACGGCCGGATCGAGGCCGTCGGCACCCACCAGGAACTGCTGCGCACCTCCACGCGCTACCGCGAACTGATGACGGGCGAGGCCGCCCTGATCCCCGAGGGGAGCACCTCCCGGTGACCACCACCGCCGAACCCGCCGTCGAACCGGCCGACCCCGCCGGCCCCGCCGCCGAGGAGGAGCTGGCGCCTCCCCCGGACGACGAGGAGGACATCCCCGTCCCGCCCGGCGCGCCCCGGGCGCTGCTGCGCTCGCTGCTCGGCCCGCACCGGGCCCGGATCACCGTCGCGATGGTGGTGATCCTCGTCCAGCAGGCCGCCCTGCAGTCCGGCCCGCTGCTGGTCGCGGTGGCGATGGACCGCGGCATCCCGGCGCTGCGCGGGAACGACGCCGGACCGCTGATCGCGGTGATCGCCGCCTACCTGTGCTTCGCCCTGCTCAGCCCGCTGCTGCAGTGGGTGTTCATCAAGATCAGCGCCCGGGTCAACCAGGACATCCTGCTGGAGCTGCGCGGCCGGATCTTCCGGCACGCCCAGCGGCTCAGCCTGGACTTCCACGAGCGCTACACCTCCGGCCGGATCATCTCCCGCGCCACCAGCGACATCGACGCGCTGCGCGAACTGCTCTCCGAAGGCCTCCAGGAGCTGCTGACCGTCTTCCTGTCGGTCTGCTACATCTCGGTGCTGCTCATGGTGCTGGACTGGCGCCTCGGGCTGGCCTCACTGGCCGCCCTGGTGCCGCTCGGCCTGATCGCCCGCTCCTTCCGCACCCGCTCGCGCCGGGTCTACCGCCGCTCGCGGACCTCCGCCGCCTCGATGATCGTCCGCTTCACCGAGACCATGAACGGCATCCGCCCGGTACAGGCCTTCCGCCGCGAGAAGGCCAACGACGCGGCCTTCGCCGTGGTCAACCAGCGCTCCGCCACCGCGACCGCCGACGGCTTCCTGGAGCTCGCCCGCTACGTCGGCCTCTCCCGCACCGCCGCCAACGTCTGGACGGCCGGCGTGGTGCTGCTCGGCGGCCGGCTGGTCGTCGACGGCACGCTGGAACTCGGCGTCCTCACCGCCTTCCTGCTCTACCTGCGCCGCCTGTTCGACCCGATCGACCAGCTCGCGATGTTCCTCAACAGCTACCAGTCGGCCGCCGCCGCGCTGGAGAAGATCGCCGGCCTGCTCGCCCACGAGCCGACCGTCGCCGAGCCGGCCGAGCCCGCCGAACTGCCGCGGGCGGCCGGCAAGGGCCGCGAGGTCTCCTTCGAGGGGACGCGCTTCGCCTACCGCACCGGCAAGGAGGTGCTGCCGCCCTTCGACCTGGTGATCCCCGCCGGACAGACGGTGGCGGTGGTCGGCGCGACCGGCGCGGGCAAGTCGACCGTCGCCAAGCTGCTGGCCCGCTTCTACGACCCGACCGAGGGCCGGATCCGGCTGGACGGCGTCGACCTGCGCGACCTCGCCACCCCCGAACTGCGGCGCGGGGTGGTCATGGTGACCCAGGAGTCCTTCCTGTTCTCCGGCACCGTCGCCGAGAACATCGCGATCGGCCGCCCCGGCGCCACCCGCGCGGAGGTCGAACAGGCCGCCCGGGACATCGGCGCGTACGAGTTCGTCGCCGCGCTCCCGGACGGCTTCGACACCGACGTGCGCAAGCGCGGCGGCCGGATCTCCGCCGGGCAGCGCCAGCTGGTCGCCTTCGCCCGCGCCCTGCTGGCCGACCCGGCGGTGCTGATCCTGGACGAGGCGACCAGCTCGCTGGACGTCCCCGGCGAGCAGGCCGTCCAGCGGGCCATGCGCACGGTGCTGGCGGGCCGGACGGCCGTGATCATCGCGCACCGGCTCTCCACCGTGGAGATCGCCGACCGCGTCCTGGTGATGGACCAGGGCCGGATCGTCGAGGACGGCGGCCCGCAGGAGCTGATCGCCGGCGCCGGCCGCTTCGCCGAACTGCACCAGGCCTGGCGGGACAGCCTGATCTGAGCCGCCCCGCCGCGGCCCAGCCCGTCCCGGCGCAGCGCCTCAGCGCAGTAGGCCCGCGTCCATCCCGGCCGACTCGGCGGGCAGGGCGACCAGCCCCGGCTCCGCCGGGGAGGCCAGCCGCGGGTGGGACGGCAGCACCCGGACGGTGTAGCCGAACGGACCGGTCCTGGACAGCTCCAGCGAGCCCTCGTAGCGCGTCCGCCCGTCCAGGTCCGGGCCGCCGACCGGCTTGAGCGCGAGCAGGCCGGCGTCCGAGATGCCGTCCGTCTCGTCCACCCGGCCGGACACCACCTGCACCTCGACGTCGCCCGGCGACAGCGCGCCGAGCGCGACCTGCACCCGCAGCGCCAGCGAGCTGCCGAGCTCCTGCGCCTCGGCCGGGCAGTCCGCCTCGACGTGCTCGACCCGGACGGCCGGCCAGGCCTCGCGGACCTTCGCCTTCCAGGCCGCCAGCTCGCGGGCGCCCTCGCCCGATCCGGCCGCCAGCTCGCGCTGGGCGAGCGCCGCCGGGGCGTACAGCCGCTCGACGTACTCGCGGACCATCCGGCCGGCCAGCACCTTGGGGCCGAGGGTGACCAGGGTGTGCCGGACCATCGCGATCCAGCGGTGCGGCAGCCCGTCCGCGCCGCGGTCGTAGAAGCGCGCGGCGACCTGCTCCTCGATCAGGTCGTAGAGCGCCGCCGCCTCGATGTCGTCGCGCCGCTCGGCCTCGCTGCTCTCCGGGTCGAGCACGCCGCCGGCGTCGTCCGCCGTGGGGATCGCCCAGCCGTTCTGGCCGTCGTACCACTCGTCCCACCAGCCGTCCAGGACGGACAGGTTGAGGCAGCCGTTGAGCGCGGCCTTCATCCCGGAGGTGCCGCAGGCCTCCAGCGGGCGCAGCGGGTTGTTCAGCCAGACGTCGCAGCCCGGGTAGAGGTGCTGGGCCATCGCCATGTCGTAGTCCGGCAGGAAGACGATCCGGTGGCGGACGGCCGGGTCGTCGGCGAAGGCGACCATCTGCTGGATCAGCCGCTTGCCGCCGTCGTCGGCCGGGTGGGCCTTGCCGGCGACGACGATCTGCACCGGGCGGGTCGGGTGCAGGAGCAGGGAGCGCAGCCGAGCCTGGTCGCGCAGCATCAGGGTGAGCCGCTTGTAGGAGGGCACCCGGCGGGCGAAGCCGATGGTCAGGACGTCCGGGTCGAGCACCGAGGAGACCCAGCCGAGCTCGGCCTCGCCCGCGCCGCGCTGGCGCCAGGAGGTGCGCAGCCGGCGGCGGGCCTCGTCGACCAGCTGGGCGCGCAGGCTGCGGCGCAGGTCCCAGATCTCGGTGTTGCCGATCCGCTCCAGGCCGGTCCAGCGCTTGGCGTCGCCGTTGGTCATGGCGTCCTCGGCGCGGTCGGCGCCGATCTCGGCGGCGCCGAGGCGCACGACGGCCGGGTCGATCCAGGTGGCGGCGTGGACGCCGTTGGTGACGGAGGTGATCGGGACCTCGGCCGGGTCGAAGCCGGGCCACAGGCCGTTGAACATGGCCCGGCTGACCTCGCCGTGCAGCGTGGAGACGCCGTTGGCGCGCTGGGCGAGCCGCAGGCCCATGGCGGCCATGTTGAAGAGCTTCGGGTCCCCGCCGGGCCAGGTCTCGGCGCCGAGCGCGAGCACCGGCTCGACCGGGACGCCGGGCAGGGCGGCGTCGCCGGAGAAGTGCCGGGCGACGAGCTCGCGGTCGAAGCGGTCGATGCCGGCCGGGACGGGCGTGTGCGTGGTGAAGAGGGTGCCGGCCCGGACGGACTCCAGGGCGGCGGCGAAGTCGGGACCGGCGCCGTCGGCCCCGGCGGTGTCGGTCTCGGCCGTGCCGGCGGCGACGAGTTCGCGGATCCGCTCGACGCCGAGGAAGCCGGCGTGGCCCTCGTTGGTGTGGAAGACCTCGGGGGCGGGGTGGCCGGTGAGGCGGCAGTAGGCGCGCACGGCCCGGACGCCGCCGATGCCGAGGAGCATCTCCTGGAGCAGCCGGTGCTCGCTGCCGCCGCCGTAGAGGCGGTCGGTGACGTCGCGTTCGGCGGGCGAGTTCTCCTCGGTGTCGGAGTCGAGGAGGAGCAGCGGGACCCGGCCGACCTGGGCCTTCCAGATGTGCGCGGCGAGGGTCCGGCCGCCGGGCAGGGCGAGGTCGACCCGGCAGGGGGTGCCGTCGGCCTCCCGGAGCAGGCTGACCGCGAGTTCGTCCGGGTCGAGCAGCGGGTAGCGCTCCTGCTGCCAGCCGTCCCGGTCGAGGGACTGCCGGAAGTAGCCGTGCCGGTAGAACAGCCCCACGCCGATGATCGGGACGCCGAGGTCGCTGGCGGCCTTGAGGTGGTCGCCGGCCAGGATCCCGAGCCCGCCGGAGTACTGGGGCAGCGCGGCGGCGATGCCGTACTCGGGCGAGAAGTAGGCGACGGCGGCGGGCAGCGGGGTGCCGCCGCCCTCCTGGGCCTGGTACCAGCGCGGGCCCGCGAGGTAGTCGCGCAGGTCGTCGGCGAGGTCGCCGAGGCGGCGCAGGAAGCGCCGGTCGGCGGCGAGCGCGGCGAGCCGGGCGGCCGGGACCTCCCCGAGCAGCCGCACCGGGTCCTCGCCGGTCGCGGCCCAGACCTCCGGGTCCACGGACCGGAAGAGGTCCCTGGTCTCGGGGTGCCAGGACCAGCGCAGGTTGAGGGCCAGCTCGTGCAACGGCTGGAGTTGTTCGGGCAGGACGGTGCGGACGGTGAATCTGCGGATTGCCTTCACGGCGTGAAGCGTAGCCCCGACGGCCGTCATGACAGTGCGTCAAGTGGGCTATTGGGCATCCGTTCGGCCTATTGATGAGATCGCATTCGGCGCATTGGGCTGCACGGGGGGCGCGCGAGGCGCACTTTCCGGGGGCTCGCGCTACCAAAGCGTGAACACTGCGGAACGACCCCATTTCCGATCGCTCATCCGCTCCGGACAAAGCCCGAAACTACTGTCGTACCGCTGCGAAAGTCCGGCCCGCGGTGCGAGTATGAACCGAGGTCGTTGATGCTGTGGGGAGTGCGGCGACGGGCGGCGCCCCCCTTGAAGCAGCACGTCCGAATCCTTTTCGCGTTGATCGTTCCTCGTCCTCCTTAGCCCATTCGGCGCCCACGGCGCTCCGACGCGTGTCCTCGTACTCGGTCGGCTCGTTCACGGGTCGACCGGGTCGCCCAGGGGCGTGCCCCCGGAGGCGTGCGCCGGGACGCGCGCGGGCTCCGGGGCGTCCCCCCACGGGCCGGGCGGGCGCCGGGCAGGTTGCCGGGGACGGCGGCGCGGGCAGGCTCTCGGTCGCACGTCCTCCCCACCCAGCAGTCCTCCCGGTACTCCCCCGGCCCGCCCCCCGGCGCCGGCGGGAGCTGCCGCCGATCTCGGGCAGGAGCTTGGCATGCACGGCGACACGCGGGACCAGTCCACACCGGTGGCCGACACCCTCGACGCAGCGGTCGCGGAATCCGCCGGACGGGCGGATTCTGACACTCGGACGGATCCGGCGATGCCGGCGCCCAGGGCGGCCGGAGCGGCCCGTCCCCCGCACTCCGGACCCGAGCACGCCTCACCCGGGCAGCCCTCGTCCGAACACCCCTCCCCGCTCGAACACTCCGAGCCCGAGTCCTCCGCAGCGGCCCGACAACCAGGGGCCGCGGAGAGCCGGACCACGGCACCGCGCAGGCGCACCACCACCACGCGCCGCACCGCCACCGCCGGGTCCACCGCACCGTCCGCCACCCCGGAGGCGGATGGCGCGAAGGCCGGTGCGAAAGCCGGTGCGAAAGCCGGTGCGAGGTCCGGTGCCACCAAGGCGGGCGCCGCGAAGGCCGACGCCCCGCCGCGCAAGGCGCCCGCCCGCAAGACCGCCGCCGGCAAGACCGCCGCCCGAAAGACAGAGAGCGACACCGTGATCGGCCGCATCCCCGTCCTGGACGTCAGCCCGCTCGTCGACTCCGGCCGCCGCCCGGCCAAGGCCGTCGCCGGCGAGACCTTCCTGGTCACCGCGACCGTGTTCCGCGAGGGCCACGACGCCGTCAACGCCAACGTCGTGCTGCGCGACCCGCGCGGGCGCAGCGGCCCGTGGACCCCGATGCGCGAGCTCGCCGAGGGCACCGACCGCTGGGGCGCGCACGTCACCCCGACCGCGCCCGGCCGCTGGTCCTACCTGGTCGAGGCGTGGAGCGACCCGATCGCCACCTGGCGCAGGACGGCGTCGGTCAAGCTCCCCGCCGGGATGGACACCGCGCTCGTCCTGGAGGAGGGCGCCCGCCTGCTGGAGCAGGCCGCGGCCGGCGTGCCGAAGAAGGAGGGCCGCGCGCACGTGCTCGCCGCCGCCGACGCGCTGCGCGACCCCGGCCTGCCGCCGCTGTCCCGGCTGGCGGCCGCGCTCGCCCCCGAGGTGCTGGAGTTGCTCGCCCGGTACCCGCTGCGCGAGCTGCTGAGCGCCTCCCGCCCGCTGCCGCTCCAGGTGGACCGCGAGCGCGCCCTGTTCGGCTCCTGGTACGAGTTCTTCCCGCGGTCGGAGGGCGCCGTGGTGGACCCGAACGGCGTCGAGCCGCCGCGTTCGGGCACCCTGCGCACCGCCGCCGAGCGGCTGCCCGCGATCGCCGCGATGGACTTCGACGTGGTCTACCTGCCGCCCGTCCACCCGATCGGCCGCGCCTACCGCAAGGGCCCGGACAACACCCTGACGGCCGGTCCGCACGACGTCGGCTCGCCCTGGGCGATCGGTTCGCCGGAGGGCGGCCACGACGCCGTCCACCCGGACCTCGGCACCATCGAGGACTTCGACCACTTCGTCGCCGAGGCCCGGGCGCTGCACCTGGAGGTGGCGCTGGACTTCGCCCTCCAGTGCTCCCCCGACCACCCGTGGGTGAACAAGCACCCGGAATGGTTCAGCCACCGCGCCGACGGCACCATCGCGTACGCCGAGAACCCGCCGAAGAAGTACCAGGACATCTATCCGGTCAACTTCGATCAGGACATGGATGGAATCGTCAAGGAAACCGTTCGCATCCTGCGTTTCTGGATGTCCCACGGAGTGCGGATCTTCCGGGTCGACAACCCGCACACCAAGCCGGTGCTGTTCTGGGAGAAGGTGCTCGCCGACATCGCCCGCACCGACCCCGACGTCGTGTTCCTGGCGGAGGCCTTCACCCGCCCCGCGATGATGCACACCCTCGGGAAGATCGGCTTCCACCAGTCGTACACGTACTTCACCTGGCGCACCACCAAGCCGGAACTCACCGATTACCTCACCGAACTCACCGGTGACGCGGCCGCCTACATGCGGCCCAACTTCTTCGCCAACACCCCCGACATCCTGCACGCCTACCTCCAGCACGGCGGCCGGGCCGCGTTCGCCGTCCGCGCCGTGCTCGCCGCCACGCTCTCCCCCACCTACGGCGTCTACGCCGGGTTCGAGCTGTACGAGAACGAGCCGGCCCACCCCGGCTCCGAGGAGTACCTGCACTCGGAGAAGTACGAGCTGCGCCCGCGCGACTGGAACCGCACCGACACCCTCGCCCCGCTGCTCACCGTGCTCAACCGGCTGCGCCGGCGCCACCCCGCCCTGCGCCAGCTGCGCGACCTGCGCTTCCACCCCACCGACAACGACCAGGTGATCGCCTACTCCAAGACCGCGACCACCCCGGAGGGCCTGACCGACCAGGTCATCACCGTGGTCAACCTCGACCCGCACCACGTCCAGGAGGCCACCGTCACGCTCGACGGCGACGGCCCGTTCGCGGTGCACGACGAGCTCACCGGCGCCGCCTACACCTGGGGCCGGCACAACTACGTCCGGCTCGATCCCTCAGCCGAGCCGGCTCACCTCCTCACGGTTCGGAGGAACCCAGCGTGACAGTGAACGAGCCCGTCCCCGACACCTTCCCCGAGACCTCGAAGAAGAACCTGGACCCCGAGTGGTTCAAGCGTGCGGTCTTCTACGAGGTGCTGGTGCGGTCCTTCCAGGACAGCAACGGCGACGGGGTCGGGGACCTGAAGGGGCTCACGGCCAAGCTCGACTACCTCCAGTGGCTCGGCATCGACTGCCTCTGGCTCCCGCCGTTCTTCGCCTCGCCGCTGCGCGACGGCGGGTACGACGTGGCCGACTACAAATCGGTGCTGCCCGAGTTCGGCGACATCGCCGACTTCATGGAGTTCGTGGACGCCGCGCACGCCCGCGGCATGCGCGTGATCATCGACTTCGTCATGAACCACACCAGCGACCAGCACCCGTGGTTCCAGGCCTCCCGCGCGGACCCGGACGGGCCGTACGGCGACTTCTACATGTGGGCCGACGACGACAAGCGGTACCCGGACGCCCGCATCATCTTCGTCGACACCGAGACCTCCAACTGGACGTACGACCCGGTCCGCAAGCAGTACTTCTGGCACCGGTTCTTCTCTCACCAGCCCGACCTCAACTACGACAACCCCCGCGTCCAGGACGAGATGATCGCCGGGCTGCGGTTCTGGCTCGACCTCGGCATCGACGGCTTCCGGCTGGACGCGGTGCCCTACCTGTTCGCGCGTGACGGCACCAACTGCGAGAACCTGCCGGAGACCCACGAGTTCCTGCGGCGGGTCCGCAAGGAGATCGACGCCGACTACCCCGACACCGTGCTGCTCGCCGAGGCCAACCAGTGGCCCGAGGACGTCGTCGACTACTTCGGCGACTTCGCGGCGGGCGGCGACGAGTGCCACATGGCGTTCCACTTCCCGGTGATGCCGCGGATCTTCATGGCGGTGCGGCGCGAGTCCCGCTACCCCGTCTCGGAGATCCTCGCCAAGACCCCGCACATCCCGTACGGGTGCCAATGGGGCATCTTCCTGCGCAACCACGACGAGCTGACCCTGGAGATGGTCACCGACGAGGAGCGCGACTACATGTACGCGGAGTACGCCAAGGACCCCCGGATGCGCGCCAACGTGGGCATCCGGCGCCGGCTCGCCCCGCTGCTGGAGAACGACCGCAACCAGATCGAGCTGTTCACCGCCCTCCTCCTCTCGCTGCCCGGCTCGCCGGTGCTCTACTACGGGGACGAGATCGGCATGGGCGACAACATCTGGCTCGGCGACCGGGACGGCGTCCGCACCCCGATGCAGTGGACCCCGGACCGCAACGCGGGTTTCTCCTCCGCCGACCCGGGCAGGCTCAGTCTGCCGCCCATCATGGACCCGGTGTACGGCTATCAGGTGACCAACGTCGAGGCGCAGCAGAGCAGTTCGAGTTCGCTGCTGCACTGGACGCGTCGCATGATCGAGATCCGCAAGCTCAACCCGGCGTTCGGTCTGGGCACGTACACCGAACTGCCCTCCAGCAACCCCGCGGTGCTGGCCTTCGTGCGGGAGCACGAGGGGGACCTGGTCATGTGCGTGAACAACTTCTCGCGGTTCGCACAACCGACCGAACTGGACCTGCGGCAGTACGGCGGACGCTACCCGGTCGAGCTGATCGGCGGAGTGCGCTTCCCCTCGATCGGTGAGTGGCCGTACCTGCTCACCCTGGCCGGCCACGGCTTCTACTGGTTCCAGCTCCGGCAGCCCCCGCGACTGAGCGGGACCAGGCGGTCGAAGTAACGATCCGCCGCACCGGCCCCGACCGCACCACCAGACCCTCGGGGAGCGCGAGTTGAACCCGCGCGCCCCGGGGTCCTCCGCCCCGCGGCGCCCCCGGCGCCGCGTACGGAGAACAGCCCAACGGCCACCCACACGAAGGCGTGACACCTGAGCCCCGCTCGCGTGCCGCCACCGCCGCGCCGCCGAAATCCGGAAGACTGACGGACCCGGCCAGACCCGTCGGGCAGTCGGCCCGCTTCCGGGGAAAGGGAGTCATGTCCGAAACCTCCCGTTCTCAAGCCCATGTGCAGCACGACACCCCGGCCGGCCCCGCCGCGTCGGCGGGCGCGCGGAGCACCGGGCTCCGGAGAACCGCCCTGGGGGTCAGCGAACTCGTCCAGGCGGCCGTGCCGCTGATCTCCGAGTGGCTCCCCACCCAGCGCTGGTACGCCGGGAAGGGACGGCCCATCACCGGGCTCACCCCGGTGGTCGGAACCCCGCTGCAGGTCGGCGACCCGGCCCTGCTGCACCTCCTGCTGCGGGTCGAGCACGCCACCACGGCCGGCGCCCCGCACGGGGACGTCTACCAACTCCTCCTCGGCGTCCGTTCCGAGCGCCCCGCCGACATCGAGCCCGGCGCCGTGCTCGGCCGGCTCACCCACGGCCCGTACGACGGCGCGACGCTCTACGACGCCGTCCACGACCCGGAGCTCACCGGGCGCCTGCTGGAGCACCTGGCCACCGGCGACCGCTTCGGCTCGCTGTCGTTCCGCCGCACCCCCGGCTCCGGCCTGCCCACCACGATCCCCGGGCGCGCCTCCACCGCCGAGCAGTCCAACAGCTCCGTCATCTACGGCACCTCGTACATCCTCAAGCTCTTCCGCCGCGTCCACCCCGGCACCAACCCCGACCTCGAACTCTCCCTCGCCCTCTCCCGGGCCGGCTCCACCCGCATCCCGCGGGTCGCGGCCTGGTTCGAGAGCCGGATGGAACGCGCCGAACCCGCCACCCTCGGCCTGCTCCAGCGTTACCTGCCGGACGCCGAGGACGGCTGGGAGCTCGCCCTCGACCAGGTCGGCCGGCTCAAGGGCGACCCGTCCCCCGGCAACTTCGCGATCGAGGCCCACCGGCTCGGGCGGGCCACCGCCGAGGTGCACCGGGTGCTCGCCCGCTCGATGCCCGTCGCCCGCCTCGACCGCGCCCAGACCCGCCAGCTCGCCACCGCCATGGCCGACCGCCTCGACAGCGCCGTCGCCGCCGTCCCCGGACTGATGCGCTACCGGGCCGCCCTGCGCAGCGCCTTCCAGCAGCTCGCCGACGCCCACCCGGACGGCCTTCCGGTCCAGCGCATCCACGGCGACCTGCACCTCGGCCAGGCCATGCGCACCCCGCACGGCTGGGTCCTGCTCGACTTCGAGGGCGAGCCCGCCAAGTCCGTCAACGAGCGCCGCGAACCGCAGCCCGCGCTGCGCGACGTCGCCGCGATGCTGCGCTCCTTCGACTACGCGGCGGCCCACCTCCTCGCCGGCGGCCCGGTCGACCCCGAGCTCGCCCACCTCGCCGCCGCCTGGGCACAGCGCAACCGCACCGCCTTCTGCGCCGGGTACACCGCCGGGGGCGGCGTCGACCCGGCGGCCTCGCCGGAGCTGATGCGCGCGCTGGAGATCGACAAGGCGGTCTACGAGGTCGTGTACGAGGCCCGGCACCGCCCGAGCTGGCTGCCGATCCCGCTGGCCGCGATCAACCGGCTCGCCCTGACCGTGTGATCCCCCGCTCGTACCGCCCGCAGGAGTTCGCTCACACCCCCCGCCGCAGGAGGACCCCGCCGTGACGCCGCTCGACCCGCCCGGCCGCACCACCCGTCCCGTACCGGCCACGTTCCTGGCCGGTACGGGGACACCCGCTCCTGCCCCCGCCGCCACCTCTGTTCCCGGCCCCGCCCCGGCTCCCGAACCGCTGCCGGCCGGGGCCCTGCGGCTGCCCGAGGCGCCGCTGCCGCCCTCCGAGGTGGACCGGCTGGTCGGCGGCCAGCACCACGACCCGCACGCGCTGCTCGGCGCCCACCCCGTGCACGGCGGCACCGCGATCCGGGTGCTGCGGCCGTTCGCCGAACGGGTCGTGGTCGAGACCGCCCAGGGCCCGGCCGAACTCACCCACCAGCAGGCCGGGTTGTTCACCGGCCTGCTCGCCGGCGGCGCACCGCCCGACTACCGGCTGCTGGTGACCTACCCGGACGGCGAACCCCTCGTCCAGCAGGACGGCTACCGCACCCCGCCCACCCTCGGCGAGCTCGACCTGCACCTCATCTCCGAGGGCCGGCACGAGCAGCTGTGGCAGGTGCTCGGCTCGCACGTGCGGACGGTGGACGGCGTGGCCGGCACCGCGTTCGCCGTGTGGGCGCCGAACGCCGCCGGGGTGCGGTTGATCGGGGACTTCAACCACTGGGACGGCACCGGGCACCCGATGCGCTCGCTCGGCTCCTCCGGCGTGTGGGAGCTCTTCGTCCCCGGGCTGGCCGAGGACACTACCTACAAGTACGAGATCCACACCCGGCAGGGCTGGGTGCTCGACAAGGCCGACCCCCTGGCCCGCGCCGCCCAGTGCCCGCCCGGCACCGCGTCCGTCGTCACCTCCTCCGCCTACCGGTGGGAGGACGGCGAGTGGATGGCCCGCCGCGCACGCGCCGCGCACCACCGGGCGCCGATGTCGGTGTACGAGCTGCACCTGCCGTCCTGGCGGCCCGACCTCACCAGCTACCGCGCGATCGCCGAGGAACTCCCCGGCTACCTGAAGGAGTTGAACTTCACCCACGTGGAGTTCATGCCGGTCATGGAGCACCCCTTCGGCGGCTCCTGGGGCTACCAGGTGTCCGGCTACTACGCGCCCACCGCCCGCCTCGGCACCCCGGACGACTTCCGCCACCTCGTCGACACGCTGCACCGGCACGGGATCGGCGTGATCGTCGACTGGGTGCCCGCCCACTTCCCCAAGGACGCCTTCGCCCTCGCCCGCTTCGACGGCGAGCCGCTCTACGAGCCCGCCGACCCGCTGCGCGCCGAACACCCCGACTGGGGCACGCTGGAGTTCGACTACGGGCGCAAGGAGGTGCGCAACTTCCTCGTCGCCAACGCGGTCTACTGGTGCGAGGAGTTCCACATCGACGGGCTGCGCGTGGACGCCGTCGCCTCGATGCTCTACCTCGACTACTCCCGCGAGGGCGGCGCCTGGACACCCAACCGGTTCGGCGGACGGGAGAACCTCGACGCGGCCTCCTTCCTCCAGGAGATGAACGCGACCGTCTACCGGCGCTGCCCGGGCGTCGTGACGATCGCCGAGGAGTCGACCGCCTGGGACGGCGTGACCCGCCCGACCGACGGCGGCGGCCTCGGCTTCGGCCTCAAGTGGAACATGGGCTGGATGCACGACTCGCTGGTCTACATGTCCAAGGAGCCGGTGCACCGCAGGTACCACCACGACGAGATCACCTTCTCGATGGTGTACGCCTACTCCGAGAACTACATCCTGCCGATCTCCCACGACGAGGTCGTGCACGGCAAGCAGGCGCTCGTCTCCAAGATGCCCGGCGACTGGTGGCAGCAGCGCGCCAACCACCGCGCCTACCTCGGCTTCATGTGGTCCCACCCCGGCAAGCAACTCCTCTTCATGGGGCAGGAGTTCGCCCAGGGCGCGGAATGGGACCACGAGACCGGCCCGCAGTGGTGGGTGCTCGACGAGCAGTGGCCGGCCCACCGCGACCACCAGGGCGTGCGCCGCCTCGTCCGCGACCTCAACCGCCACTACCGCGACACCCCCGCCCTCTGGGAGCTCGACACCTCCCCCGAGGGCTTCCAGTGGCTCGACGGCGGCTCCGCCGACGACAACCTGCTCTCCTACGTCCGCCACGCCGCCGACGGCTCGCCCCTCGTCGCCGTCTGCAACTTCTCCCCCGTCGTCCGCCACGGCCACCGCGTCGGCCTCCCCTCCCTCGACGGCCGCGACCAGCTGTGGGAGGAAGTCCTCAACACCGACGCCGAGGCCTACGGCGGCACCGGCACCGGCAACTCGACCCCGATCAAGGCCGACCCCGTCGAGTGGAACGGCCAGCCCCGCTCCGCCGACCTGATCCTCCCCCCACTGGCCACCATCTGGCTCCGCCCTACCCCGCCCCCGGCTCACGTGCGCAGCAGTCGGGCGATCGCCTTCGTGGCCTCGTCGACCTTCGCGTCGATCTCCTCGCCGCGCTTGACC
>NZ_JBHWGD010000043.1:66829-82061 GCF_042733235.1 Kitasatospora sp. NPDC059722 | reverse complement strand
CCACCGAGCCGATCCCGAAGAACGCGCCATGGGCGAGCGAGGCCACGAGGCGGCCCGCGAGCATGACGCCCATGCTCGGGGCGGCGGCGGACAGCAGGTTGCCGGCGACGAAGAGGCCCATGAGGAGCATCAGCATCGTCTTGCGGCCGATCCGGGTGCCGAGCACCGTCATCAGCGGCGCGCCGATGACGACGCCGATCGCGTACCCGGTGACCAGGAGCCCGGCGGTGGGGATGGACGCACCGTAGTCGCCCGCGATCTCGGGCAGCAGGCCCATGATGACGAACTCGGTGGTCCCGATCCCGAAGGCCCCGATGGCCAGGGCGAGGAGTGCGAGAGGCATGGCGCGTCCTCCAGACGAGATTGCTACAGCGCCTTACGAGCCTCGACAATAGTTGCGGACGCGGCATAGGTGCAACTGCAGGCTTTTGCTCGTGGTGACTCTGCTCGTCCGCCCCGCCGCCCCGCCGGCAGGATGCTTGTATAAGCGGGATACATGCCCAGGCCGAAATTTTTGCCGAGGGCTTATCCTTGACACCGTCGAACCCGGAAGGAGACCCGCGCCCATGACCGCCACGGATCCCGCGCTGACCGCCCTCGCCAACGGCTGGGCCGCCCTGTACCTCCTGGCCGGCCGGATCGAGGCGCACATCGAGCGCAGCCTGCAGGCCGGGCACGACCTGAGCGTGCGCGAGTACTCGCTGCTCGACGTGCTCAGCCGCCAGCACGACGACGAGGGCGGCCACCTGCAGATGAAGCAGGTCGCCGACGCGGTCGTCCTCAGTCAGAGCGCGACGACCCGCCTGGTCACCCGCCTGGAGGACCGCGGCCTGCTCTCGCGCTACCTGTGCCCGACCGACCGTCGCGGCATCTACACGAACGTGACCGAGGACGGCCTGAAGCTGCTGGAGGCGGCCCGTCCGACGAACGACGCCGCGCTCCGCGAGGCCCTCGACGAGGCCGCGAAGAACCCCGATCTCGCCCCCCTCGTCAAGGCCGTGGAGGGCGTGAACCCGCTGTCGGCGCTCGCGCGGCGCTGAACGCCCCGTACGACGAAGCGCCCACCGCCATGCAGGCGGTGGGCGCTTCGTCGTATTGGGTGTGGGCGGTCACTCCGAGGCGAGCAGTGCGTCCAGCTTCGCGTAGCCCTCGGTGACGCCCTTCTCCATGCCGCTCGCGAGGATCGCGTCGCGGGCGGCGAAGCTGTCGACCACGGACAGGATCGTGACGCGGGTGCGGCCCTCGCCGGCCGGCTCGAACACGGCGGTGTCCAGCGAGACGCCGTCCGGCACGCCCGTGTACGTGAACGTCTGGACGAGTCGGGTCTCCGGCCGGACCTCGTGGAACGAGCCGTAGAAGGCGGCGATCTCCCGGCCGTCCTGGTGCATGGAGTAGCGGTAGCTCCCGCCGGTGCGGCCGTCCCAGAAGTCGATCTTCGTCTCGTGGTTGTCCGGGCCGAGCCACCGGGCGACCAGCTCGGGCTCGATCCAGGCCCGGAAGACCCGCGCCGGCGGGGCGTCGAACTCGCGGACGATCCGGATGGTGGGCAGTGCCGGGTCCGCCTCGACCCGGGTCTCGCGGCCGGTGGTGGAGGTCATGGCTTCTCTCCTTCGTGTCCTGGGCCTGCTTCGGTCTCTGTGCTGTGCGCGGGGCCTCCGCCTGCCGGCTCGTCGCCTGTCGGGTCGTCGTCGGCGGACCCGTCGTCGGCGGCCTCGTCGGCCATGGCCGCGAGGACGGCGTCCAGGCGGCGGAACCGCTCCTCCGCCTGGCGGCGGTAGCGCTCGATCCAGCTCGTCATCAAGTCGAACACCTGCGGTTCGAGGTGGCACGGCCGCCGCTGCGCGTCCCGGCTGCGGCTGACGAGCCCGGCCTCCTCCAGCACCTTGAGGTGCTTGGAGACGGCCTGCATCGACATCGCGTACGACTCCGCCAGCTCGCCGACGGTCGCATCGCGGACCGAGAGGCGGGCGACGATGTCGCGCCGGGTCGGATCGGCCAGGGCGACGAACGCCCGGGACAACTGGTCGACGGCCACCGGATACCCCTGCTCTTTCTCAACCGATTGGTTGAGGACAACGCTACGCCGGTCCGCCGCCTTCTTCAACCGATCGGTTGAGAAAGATGCCGAGGGCGTCGCCGGAGGGCTTGATCGGGTCTTCCGGAGCCTGGCATGCCACTACAGATACCGATCGTTCGGTTTTGTGTGCGACTGCTCGTGGGGAGTGGCCTTGAGGTGTCGGTGGGCGGCCGGACATCCCGAATTCGCCGAAGGGCGCGGGTGGGTGGGGGAGGAGAAGCACCTGGGGCGATTCCCGGGCAGTGTCCTGTCGCCTTCGGGCCACTCGTCGCTAAGATACGGCGTGTTTGGTTTTGTTTTTCGCGAGAATGTCAGAACGGGGTGGTTCCGGTGGTACGGCAGGAGCGCGCGCTCCGGACGCGTCGGCTGATCCTGGAGGCCGCGGCTTCTGTCTTCGACGAGTTCGGCTACGAGGGAGCGACCATCGGCGAGGTGGTCTCCCGGGCCGGCGTGACGCGCGGCGCGGTCTATTTCCATTTCGCGTCCAAACGCGATCTCGCGCAGGGCGTGGTGGAGGAGCAGTTCGCCCAGGACGAGGTTCCCGAACGCGCCTGCAAACTCCAGGAGTTCGTGGACACCGGGATGGTGGTCGCCCATCTGCTGCCGCGCGACCCGCTGTTGAGCGCCGGTGCCCGGCTCTCCCTCGGCCAGGACGTGTTCGACGAGTTCGGCGGCGGCGCGATCCTCGGGTGGATCTCCCGCTTCGAGATGCTCCTGGTCGCGGCCGGCGAGCGCGGCGAACTGCTGCCGCACGTCACGCCGGCGGACGCGGCATGGCTGCTGACGGCGGCATGGACGGGCGTGCAGATCCAGTCCCAGAAGCTGAGCGGCCGGGCGGACCTGGAGCGCCGGGTGGCCGGGCTGTTCCAGCACGTGATGCCGAGCATCGCGGTGCCGGGCGTGCTCGGGGCGCTGCAGATGGGGCCGGACCGTGGCGCCCGGGTGGTCGCCGAGGTGGCGGCGGCCCGCGCGGCGTCGGAAGGCGACGCCGACGGCAATGGCGGCAGTGGAGGCAACGAAGGCAATGGCGCCGAGGTCGAGGCGCACGCGGTCGGCGGCGCGGTCGCGGTGTCCTGAGGCGGCGCACCGCTCGCGCAGGAACGGGCGGATCGACGGCGGTGCGGGGCCTGTTGGGGCCCGGCACCGCCGTCCGCTTGTGCCCGGGTGCCTGGCCTGTCCGATCCGCCTGGTCCGCGCGCTCCGCCCCGGCCGCTTGGTCCGCCTGGTCCGCCCGTGGGTCCAGGCGTGCGCTCGCGTCCGCGCACCGGCGCACGGCTGGTCCGTTCGCGCCCCCGATTCGAGCAGGCGTACCCCGATTCGCATAAACAAACAGCTCGTTCGGTTTTGTATTGACAAACCGCCCGTCCTGTTTTTGACTGGTCATCGTGGCCCCGGGGTGTCGACCCAGGGGGAGTCGGGTGCCGGCCGCGGCGGATCCGCCGGGGGCGTTCCGTGGATTGGGGTGGTCGTCATGGAGATCCGCGTGCTGGGGGCGTTGGACGTCCGGATGTGCGGAGTGTCGGTGGTGCCGTCCGCGCCGAAGCCGCGGCAGGTGCTCGGGTTACTGGCGCTGCGGGCCGACCAGGTCGTCCCGGCCGGCACGCTGGCCGACGAGCTCTGGTCCGGCCGCCCGCCGCGCAGCGCCCGCACCACCGTGCAGACGTACGTCCTGCAGCTGCGCGAGCTCATCGACCGCGCGATCGCCACGACCGGCGCGGCCACCGCCGGGTTCGCCTGTGCGAAGGACGTCCTCGTGACCTCCCCCGGCGGCTACATGCTCAACAGCGGCGGCGGCCTCACCGACGCCCGCGAGTTCGACCGCCTGGCCGGCCTGGGCTACCGCGCGATGGACGGCGACGACCACAAGCTCGCCGCGAGGATGCTCGACGAGGCGCTGCGCCTCTGGCGCGGCCCGGCCTTCTCGGACGTCCCGGCCGGCGGCCAGCTCGCCGTCGAGGCCAAGCGCCTGGAGGAGACCCGGCTCTGCGCCCTGGACCAGCGCATCGACGCCGACCTGCGGCTCGGCCGCCACCGCGTCCTGCTCGCCGAACTGACCGTCCTGGTCGACCGCTACCGCACCCACGAGAGCCTGCACGGCCAGTACATGCTCGCGCTGCACCGCTCCGGCCGGAGGGGGGAGGCGCTGGAGGTGTACCAACGGCTCCGTGCAACTCTGGTACGGGAATTGGGCATGGAACCGTCAGCGGCGCTGCGGCGGCTGCAGCGCTCGATCCTGGTCTCCGCCCCCGAACGGGCGGAGACCGGCGGCGAACCGGCCGCCGTGGTCCGCCCGGCCGACCGGCCGGGCGCCGCGGCCCGGTTCTCCCGGGTGGGCTGAGGGCCACGGGGGCGGCCCGGGCGGGACTGTTCGGTGCGGTGCGCGTTAACGGAACTGGCTTGCAGCAGTGAGGGGTTGAGGGCACGTGGCGCAGGAGAGGTCGGAGCGGACGCGCGGGCGGCTGGTGGAGGCGGGGGCGGTGCTGTTCGACCGCAGCGGGTACGCGGGGGCCACGCTCGGCGAGATCGCCGGCACGGCCGGGGTGACGAAAGGGGCGCTGTACTTCCACTTCGCGTCGAAGGAGGACCTGGCGCGGGCGGTGCTGGACCAGGCCGAGGGCTCGCTGCGCGGCGCGTGCGCGACGCTGCGCACGGCCTCGTCGCCGCTCCAGGCCCTGATCGACTCGGGGTACTGGCTGGTCGACGCCCTCGGCTCGGACGCGGTGATCCGCGCCGCGTTCCGGCTCGGCCGGGAGGGCGGCGCGTGGCTGGGGGAGGCGGCGGCCCAGGGCCCGGCGGCGGAAGTCCCGACGCAGCCTGGCCCCACGCAGCCCGGTCCGGCGCAGCCCGGCCCCACACAGGCCGGCCCGGCGACGGCAGGCGGGTGCGCGGCCGGGACGCAGGGCTTCCACGGCGTATGGGCGGGCGTGGTCCGGGAGTTGCTGTCCGGTGCGCGCCGCGCGGGCGAACTGCGCGACCGCCCGGGCGGCACCGGCCCGGAGACGCTCGTGGTGACGGCCGCGTGCGGCCTGGAGGTCACGTTCGGCGAGGACTGCTCGCCCGAGGAGCGCGCCCGCCGGGTCGCCGCGCTGTGGGAGTGGCTGCTGCCCTGCCTCGTCCCGCCGGGCGCCGCGGCCCTCTACCGCACGAGGCCGCTGACGGGCGTGCCGGTGTAAGCCGTCGGACCGGCCGGGCAGCAGCGCGTGCGAGGTAATTCGGTGGCGGTTCGTGCGGAGACGGACGAGGATTCGACGCATGACCGACGAACCAGCGCGCTGGACCCGGGCGACCGTCTACCCGGACATGTGGGCCGATCCGGCCGACGACCCGCGGACCCTCGAAGGCCCCAGCCCGGACGGCGAACTGGGCACGCTGCTGGACTACTTGGTGAACTACCGGCTGACCTTGCGGCTCAAGTGCGAGGGCCTGGACGCCGAGCAGCTCGCCCGCCGGTCCGTCCCGCCGTCGACGATGTCACTGCTCGGCCTGGTCCGCCACCTCGCCGAGGTCGAACGGGACTGGCGCAACTGGCTCACCGAGGACGAGCCGCCGTCCCAGCCGCTGCCCAAGCTGTACGGCGGGCGCGACGCGGACTTCGACGGGGCGGTCGCCGACCGGGCCGTCGTGGACGCCGCGTTCCGCGACCTGGAGCGCGAACAGGCCGAGACCGACGCCGCCCTCGCCGAACACCCGGACCTGGGCGCACGCGTGGGCAAGGACCGGGTCTCGATCCGCGAACTGATGGTGCACCGGATCGAGGAGTACGCCCGCCACTGCGGGCACGCCGACCTCCTGCGCGAGTGCGTCGACGGACGCGTCGGCCAGTAGCGACGCCGTCCCCCTCGCCGTCCCGTAGTCCGCCGGCGGGACGGTTCAACCCCGCAGCGGCGCGAGCTCGTCCAGCCACCGCCCGACCAGCTCGCGGACGGCGTCCGCGCTCTCGACCTGCGGGTTGTGCCCGGTGCCGTCCAGCACCGCCGCCGTCATCCGCGGATAGTGGTCGAGCAGCGCGAGCTGGTCGCGCCAGCCGACGAGCGCGTCCTGGCGCGCGGTGACCAGCAGGTGTCGTCCGCCGTGAGCGGGCATGCCGACCTCCGGCCACTCCGGGAGCAGGAAGTCCGCCTCCAGCTCGGCCGCCGCCGTACGGTCGTGGGCGTCCCAGCCGGGTGCGACGTGCCGCCGGTACAGGTCCCAACTGGTCTTTGTGTGACGGGCCATGACGGCGCCGAACACTTGCTGCTCCGAGGTCGAGAGGCCGGCGAGGAACTCCTCGTCGCGCTCGGCCGCCGTCTCCTCGGGCAGGGTCCGGTCCGTGCCCCAGCGGACGACCGGGACGATCAGGGCCGAGCCCAGCACCTGCTCGCCGAACGCCGCCGTCACGGCCCGCGCCAGCTGCCCGCCGAACGACTGCCCGACGACGGCGAACCGCTCCTGCCCGACGAGTTCGCGGATCCGCTCGACGACGGCGTCGGCCACCGCCTTGGCGGAGGTCCTCCCCGGCAGCCGCGGGCTGTTGCCGTGCCCGGGGAGGTCGAGGTAGATCCGCCGCCACCCGGGCCGGTCGGCGAACGCGGGGTCGAGGGGCAGGAGGAGCCGGTGGTCGATCGTGTAGCCGTGGATCAGCACGATCGGGGTGCCGTGGCCGAACTCGGTGTGCCAGATGCGGGCGTCAGTCATGAAAGTCAGTGTGCAACCTTCACATAAGTGTCAAGGTCAAGCGGCTCACGCCGACACGGGATCCAGGGCGGTGGCGCGGACCGCCTCCAGGTACTCCGCGATCGCGTCCCGGTTGCGGGTGAGGCACCGGATCCGGTCGCTCATGCGGTCCCGCTCGTTCTCCAGCGTCGCGATCATGTCCGGCGTCGCGTCCGGGACATGGATGACGCGCGGCTTGTCGAGGCACGGCAGGATCTGCTTGATGATGCGCGTCGGCAGCCCGGCGTCCAGCAGCCCGCGGATCTGGACGACGCGGTCGACGAGGTGCTCGTCGTAGTCCCGGTAGCCGTTCGCCGCACGTTCCGGCGTGATGAGCCCCTGCTGCTCGTAGTAACGCAGGAGCCGCGGGGGAGTCCCGGTCCGGTCGGACAGTTCACCGATACGCATGCGTCGCCCCTCGTGCCGTCCGGCCTTGACAATGACATCGATGTGAGGGTCTGAGGATATCCGCATGCGTCGTCAGACCGTATGCCCGGCAAGGCCTCGGCCGGACGCCGGTCGAGGGCTCAGCTCCAGGGGGAGGGCGGGAACCAGAGGTAGCCGAGCCTGGCCAGCATCCGCACGTCCCAGTAGACGACGGTGAAGACCCCGGCGACCAGGAAGGCCGCCGCGGTCACCACGCTGATCCGGGCGGGCCTGGATGCCAGCACCCGTTGCAGTCGGCCGCCCGTTCCGTAGGCGAGCGCCACGAACAGCACCGCCATGACGGCGATGTTGCCGATCGACTGCAGGAGGAACGCTCCCGCGCCGTAGACCGGGTTGTGAGTGGTGGCGGCGTGCCGGAACAGGTCGCGGAAGAGCGGGTACGGGCGGCCCACCAGGAAGCCGCCGATCATCGCGCCGACGAGAACCAGCGGTGCGTTCGGGAAGCGCCGGGACAGCCCGGCCAGCGGGTCCCGGACCAGGCCGACGGCGGCCAGGCCGAGCACGATCATCACCAGCCCGATCAGGCCGAAGGCCGTCATCGACTGCAGCGCCCGGGGCGTCAGGCCCTTGCTCGCGGCCGTCGAGAACTGCGGCATGTGCGTGCCGACGAGGCCGACCAGCGCGCCGTAGGCGGCCGAGACCGGCGCCATGCCCGCGAAGACCCAGCCCAGCGGCTTGGCGACGTGCAGGAGCCGGTGGCGTAGCGACGGCGACTGCCCGACCAGCGGGCCGACGGCGCCGAAGGCCGCGATGTTGCACGCGGTGAAGGAGCCGGCCAGCCCGGAGACGAAGGCGAACAGGACGCCGGAGACCACCCCGGTGATCGGCGTGCCGTGGGCGTCGTGGCCGAGCAGGGCGTCGGCGGTGCCGAAGCCGATCTGGTCGTCGACCAGGTTCGCGTTCCAGGCGTACGCCAGCAGGAGCCCGCCGAGCGTGCCGAGCAGCACGGTCGGCCAGCGGCGCCGGGGGAAGTCGCCGGTGACGAACAGCGAGGTACGAGTTGGGAGTTGACGTGGGGCGTGGCGGGCCGTGGTGTCCGGCTGGCCCGATGCGTACGTGCTCATGGCGGCGTCTCCTCGTCGGCCGATGCCGGGTGCTCAGTTCCCCCGGCCGTAGCCGGAGCCGACGATCCGCTTCGCGCCCTCGGCGTAGTAGCCCGGGTCCTCGGGGAGGTCGGTGGCCAGGCCGTCGACGTACCGGTTGTACATGCAGAACGCGGCGGCGATCAGCACGGTGTCGTGGATCTCGGTGTCCCCGGCGCCGGCTGCGCGGGCGGCCGCCACCGCCTCGTGCGAGACCGGCCCGACCCGGCCCTGCACCTCGGCCGCGATCCGCAGCAGGGCCCGCATGCGGTCGGTGAGCGGCGCGGTGGTGGGATCGGCCAGGACCGCCTTCACCACGTCATCGCCCTCCTCCAACTGCGCTGCGGCGAAGGCACCGTGGGCCCCGGTGCAGAAGCGGGTGCCGTTGAGGTGCGAGACGTAGGCGGCGACGAGCTCGCGCTCGCCCCGGCTCATCGGGGCCGGCGCGCGCAGCAGCGCGTCGGCGAGCAGTCCCAGCGGGGCGGCGGTGTCCGGGCGCAGCGCCAGCAGGCCGCTGATCCCCGGCAGTCCGTTGTCGATGGCGATGTGCGGCACGGGTGTACTCCTTCGGTCGGGAAGGACGGACGGCGCTCCATCGTCCTGAGCGTCGCGCCGGTCCGCCAACTCCGAGATTGCCCTGGCCCTGGGGCGAGGCGGGCGGACGGTAGCCTTGAGTCTCCAGTGACTGGAGACAGCAGAGTGAGGGCCATGGACGCGACGACCCTCTACTCGATCGGGGAGCTCTCCCGGCGCACCGGCCTGTCCGTGCGGACGATCCGGTTCTACTCCGACTCGGGGATCGTGGCGCCGACCACCCGAAGTCCCGCCGGCTACCGGCGCTACGACCTCGACGCACTGCTCCGCCTGGAACTCGTCCGCACGCTGCGCGAGTTGGGCATCGACCTGCCCGCGATCCGGCGGATCGCGGACCGCGAGCTCCCGATGGCCGAGGTCGCCGCCGCGCACGCCGACGCCATCGACGTGCAGATCCGGGAGCTGCAGCTGCGCCGGAGCGTACTGCGCGTCGTGGCCGGGCGCGGTTCCGACCCCGAGGAGACCAGACTCGTGCACAAGCTCACGCAGTTGTCCGCCGACGAACGGCGGCGGCTGATCGACGACTTCATCGCCGGCACCTTCGGCCCAGCGGACGATGCCTCTGCGGACGGCGTTCCTGCGGGCGGCGTCCCGGCTGAAGCCGCCCCGGCCGCGGCCGCCATGGTCCGGGCCGCGACCCCCGACCTCCCCGAGGAGCCGACCACCGAACAGGTCGCGGCGTGGGTGGAGCTCGCCGAACTGGTCGGCGACGAGGACTTCCGGGCCCGGATGCGCCGGACGCTCCCGCACCAGGCCGGCGGGCGCACGCCCGGCATCGAGCGCGAGGCGGGCGAGGAGCTGACGACGTTCATCCGTCAGAAGGTGGCCGAGGCGACGGAGGCGGGCGTCGACCCGCACGGCGACGGTGCCGCACCCGTCATCGACGAGCTCGTGCGGCGCTACGCCGACGCGTTCGCGCGCACCCCGGACGCGGAGTTCCGGGACTGGCTGGCCCAGCGCTTCGAGGAAGCGCACGATCCGAGGGTGGACCGGTACTGGCGCCTGGTCTGGATCGTCAACGGCTGGCAGGTGGTGCCCGGTCTGACCCCGGTGTACTCCTGGCTCGCCCGGGCCCTGCGGCACCAGGACGGCGCGTAGTCCGGCGTGCGTCCGCCCGCCCGGGAAGGCCCGGGCGGGCGGAGGACTCGGGCAGGTGCGTCCCTACGGCACGCGGTCCTACGGCACGCGGTCCTACGGCACGCGGTCCTACTGCATCGGGGTCGGCGTGATCATCGCGAACGGGGCGCCCTGCGGGTCGGCGACCACCGTCATCCGGCCGGCCATCATGTCGAAGGGCGGGACCAGGACGGTGCCGCCCCGCTTGACCAGGGCGTCGACCGTCGAGTCCGTGTCGTCCACGGCGAAGTACGTCAGCCAGTGCGCGGGCGTGCCGGGCGGGTCGTTGGCGAGCAGCGTGGCCCCGCCGACCGCCCGGCCGCCCACGCGCACCTCCCAGTAGGAGTCCGCGCCGTCCAGCGGCTCGATCTCGATGCCGAAGGCCTCGCCGTAGAAGGCGGTCGCGGCCTGGATGTCGCTGGTGTGCAGCTCGTTCCAGGTGAGCGCGCCGGCCTCGTTGACGACCTGCGCGCCGAAGAACTCGCCCGGCTGCCAGACGCCGAACACCGAGCCCTGGGGGTCGGCGGCGATGAGCATCCGCCCGAGGTTGCCGACGTCCATCACCGGGACCATCAGCGTGCCGCCGGCCGCGACGATCGCGTCCTGGGTGGCCTGGGCGTCCGTGGAGGCCAGGTAGCTGGTCCACACGGTCGGCGGCTCCGGCATGCCCTCCGGGGCCATCGCCGGGCCGATCCCGGCCGCGGCCTTCCCGTTGAGCTCGCAGACCGCGTACCCGCCGAACTCGGCCGGGCCGGGCTGCCCCTGCCAGCCGAGGACGTCGCGGTAGAAGTCGAGCGCGGCCTGCTGGTCCTTCGCCATGAGATCGACCCAGCAGGGGGTGCCGGTCGCGTACGGGGTGGTGACTTCAGGCATGATCGCCCTTTCTCCCTGGGGGATTACCGCCAGCCACCCTTCCGTCGTCGCCCGCCCGCCGCCACCCGACACGCCGCCCCGCGCGGCGACCGGGTGACGGCGGGCGGGCGGGTGACAGCGGCGGCCCGGCCGGCCAGGCCGCCGCCGTCACCTCTCGGTTCTACTTCAGGTGCCGGTCGTAGAACCGGCTCCCGTTCTCCAGCTCGAACCGCGGGGTGCCGACGTGCCCGCCCATGTTGGCGTGCATCGTCTTCTCGGTGCTGCCGAAGGCGTCGAACAGGTCCAGAGCCCGCTGGCGGGGGTTCCCTTCGTCGTCCCACTGGAGCAGGAACAGCAGTGGGATGGTGATCCGCCGCGCCTCCTCGCGCTGGGCCAGGGGCACGTAGCCCCCGGCGAAGAAGCCGGCGGCGGCGATGCGGGGCTCGGTCACCGCGAGCCGGATGCCGACGGCGGTCCAGCCCGAGTAGCCGACCGGTCCGTCGATCCCGGGCAGGGACAGGAGGGCGTCCAGGGTGGCCCGCCACTCCGGGACCGCGTTCTCGACCAGCGGGCCGATGAAGGACTCGAAGATCCCGTCGACCGGCTCGCCGGCCTGCATCGCCCGGCGGAGGTCGGCGCGGGCCCGGTCGTCGGCGGCGGAACGGGGGCGGCCACCGCACCCGGCCGCGTCGATGGTGGCCACCGCGTAGCCCTGCGAAGCGGAGTACCGGGCCCGGGCCACGAGCCGGGGCTCGTTCTTGGGCAGGCCGTTGTTGTGGGCCATGAGGATCAGCGGAGCGGGCGCGGATCCAGGCGTCCACAGGGTGCCGGGGATCTGGCCGAGGGTGAATTCGCGTTCGAGGACGCCGTTGTCGAGGCGCTGCTCGGAGGTGAACTGCATGGTCGTGCCTTTCGGGAGTGCACTGGAACGGCGCTCCCGGACGACCTATCGCCCGACCGTGACCCCGGAGGAGAGCACCCATGTCGAATCTGCGTTCACGGGTACCACCTCCTCGTTCTCTCGCACGGCCTCCGGCAGATTAGCAGCGCTCTCCGCGGTCCGCCAAAGGGTTTTCGCGCGGGCCCGGGGCCCGCCGTCGAGGCGGTCGCGCTCGGCCTCGGCGGGTCGAATGTCAGTGCCACTCGCCATGATGGCGTCATGAAGGACATCGCCTCCACGGCCTCCCCTGTCGCCCTGACCTCGACGGACGCGTACACCGACGCCGTCGCCACCGCCGTGCGGGCCGCCGCCGCGTACTACGCCGACGGCGGCACGCCGCTCGGGGACGACGAGTACGACGCGCTCGTCCGCGCGATCGAGGCGTACGAGCTGGCGCACCCCGACGAGGTGCTGCCCGAGACGCCGACCGGGAAGGTCGCGGGCGGGGCGGCGGTCGGGGACGTGCCGCACAGCGCGCCGATGCTCTCGCTGGACAACGTGTTCTCGGCCGAGGAGCTGGAGTCCTGGGCGGCCGGCCTGGAAAGACGCCTGGGCCGGCCCGTCGCCGCCTGGTGCGTCGAGCCGAAGCTGGACGGCCTCGCCGTGGCCGCCCGGTACCGGGCCGGGCGGCTCGCCCAGGTGCTCACCCGGGGCGACGGCCTCGCCGGCGAGGACATCACGCACGCCGCCGACGCCGTCCTCGGCCTGCCGGCCCGGCTCGCCGAGCCGCTGGACGTCGAGCTGCGCGGTGAAGTCCTGCTCACCCACGAGCAGTTCGAGCAGGCCAACGCCGTCCGCACCGAGCACGGCGCCACGCCCTTCGCCCACCCGCGCAGCGGCGCCGCCGGCACCCTGCGCGCCAAGGACCGTCCGTACCGCGTCGAGCTGACGTTCTTCGCCTACGACGCCCTCGGCCTGCCCGGCCTCGACCACGCCGCCCTCCTCGCCCGGCTCGCCGAGCTCGGCGCGAACACCGCCGCCACCACGGACGCCGCGCCCCGCCGCTGCGCGAGCCAGGCCGAGGCGCAGCAGCGCATCGACGAGATCGCCGCCCTGCGCGCCGCGCTGCCGTTCGGCATCGACGGCGTCGTGGTGAAGGCGGACGCGGTGGCGGACCAGGAGGAGGCCGGTTCGGGCTCGCGCGCGCCGCGCTGGGCGGTGGCCCGCAAGCTCCAGGCGCAGCACAAGGTCACCCGGCTGCTCGCGGTGGAGTGGAACGTCGGTCGCACCGGGATCATCGCGCCGCGCGCCGTCCTCGAACCGGTCGTGATCGACGGTGTCACGGTCACGTACGCGACGCTGCACAACCCGGCGGACATCGAGCGCCGCGGCCTGATGCTCGGCGACCAGGTGTTCGTCTACCGCGCGGGGGACGTGATCCCGCGCGTGGAGGCGCCGCTGGTGGACGAGCGCACCGGCGCCGAGCAGCCGATCGCGTTCCCCGAGGTGTGCCCGCGCTGCGGCGACGCGATCGACACGTCCGAGCAGCGCTGGCGCTGCGTGCGGGGGAGGGGCTGCCAGGCCGTGGCTTCGGTGATCTACGCGGCCGGGCGCGACCAGCTCGACATCGAGGGCCTCGGCGGCACGCGCGCCGTGCAACTGGTGGAGAGCGGCCTCGTCAACGACATCGCCGATCTGTTCACCCTCACGAAGGAGCAGCTGCTCACGCTCGACCGGATGGGCGAGACGAGCGCCGACAACCTGCTCGCCGCCCTGGAGACGGCCCGCGTCCGCCCGCTCAACCGGGTGTTCTGCGCGCTCGGCATCCGCGGCACCGGCCGCACGATGTCCCGCCGCCTGGCCGCGCACTTCGGCAGCATGGCCGCGATCCGGGCCGCCGACGCGGAGGCGCTCGCGGGCGTGGACGGCATCGGGGTGGAGAAGGCCGCCGTCATCGTGGCCGAACTCGCCGACGTCGCACCGCTGCTGGACAAGCTCACGGCCCAGGGCGTGGGCCTGGAGGTCACCGAGCCGACGGCGCCGGCCGCCGCCACCACCGGCGGGGGCGAGGCCCCGGCGGGCCCGCTCGCCGGCGAGGCCGTCGTCGTCACCGGCGCGATGACCGGCGCCCTCGCCGACCTCTCCCGCAACGCGATGAACGAGCTCATCGAGCGCGCCGGCGGCAAGGCCTCGGGCTCGGTGTCCAAGCGCACCACGCTCGTCGTCGCGGGCGACAAGGCCGGCTCCAAGCGCGCGAAGGCCGAGGAGCTCGGCATCCGGATCCTCACCCCGGAGGAGTTCGCGGCCGTGGTCGCCGAGTTCCTGGAGTGACCGAACCGGACCCCGGTTACGCAGAGGTGCGGTAGGGTGACCGACGTCGAACAGGACCGCGATCCAGGGAGGTGAGACCCATTACCGGTACGTCCGAGCGGGTGCTCCCCGGGTCCGGTCGCAGAGACGGCGCGTCGCGCGCATAAGGCGCGGGCGCGTCCCGTCCCACGGCGACAGCCCCGACGGGGCCCTGACGGAGTCGTTCAGCTGTTCTCGATTCCCTCAAGAGGTTCTCCTTGTCGGTCTTCCCTTCCGCAACCCTCCGCTCCTCCGTGGTCTCGCGCCTGCGCACCGCAGGCTGCGTCTTCGCGGAGGACGAGGCGCGGATCCTCCTCAGCGCCGCCGCCACCCCGGCCGAGCTCGCCACGATGGTGCGGGCCCGGGCCGAAGGGCGTCCGCTGGAACACGTCGTCGGCTGGGCCGAGTTCGCGGGCCTGCGGATCGCCGTCGACCCCGGCGTCTTCGTGCCCCGCCGCCGCAGCGAGCACCTCGTCGCCACGGCCACCGCGCTCACCGGCCCCGACGCCGTCGTCGTCGACCTGTGCTGCGGCAGCGGGGCCCTCGGCGCCGGACTCGCGGCCACCACCCGGGGCGGAGTCGAGCTCCACGCCGCCGACGTCGACCCGGCCGCCGTCCGCTGCGCCCGGCGCAACCTCGCCCCGTACGGCGGGCACGTCCACCAGGGCGACCTCTTCGCCGCCCTGCCCGCCGGCCTGCGCGGCCGCGTCGACGTCCTGCTCGCCAACGTCCCGTACGTCCCCACCGCCGACATCGGCCTCCTGCCGCCCGAGGCCCGCCTCCACGAAGCCCTCCCCGCCCTCGACGGCGGCGCCGACGGCCTCGACGTGCTGCGCCGCGTCGCCGCCGACGCCCCGCAGTGGCTCGCCCCCGGCGGCTCGCTCCTCTTCGAGACCAGCGAACGCCAGACCCCGGCCGCCCTCGCCATCGCCAGGGACGCCGGGCTGCGCGCCACCGCCTCCCACCACGAGGACCTGGACGCCACCGTCATCACGGCAACTCGGCGCTGCTGACGGCGGATCGGATGATGGCGGAGTGGGGGGGGGGGGGGGGGGGGCGCGGGGGCGGGCCCCCCCCCCCCCCCCCCCCGGCGCGGGCGTCGAAGGCGGACACCAGAGATCCAGCGAGCGCGCCGCCCGCGCA